>NZ_PIQS01000005.1 GCF_003048405.1 Campylobacter concisus
AACTAAGTAAATATCACCATATTGTAAAGTAAATTTATTAAATTTTTAAGTAGAGCCCTTAAACTAAGCATCATAAAAATATTATTTAATAAATTTTATTTTACAAATCTTACTAATACTTTAGAAAATTCTTAATAATTTTTCTTTTTTACTTATAAAGTCTTTTTATTGGACCTTAATAATTTTTATAAGCTATTTTTAATTTGTATAATTAGATTAATATTTGCAAGAATTTGTAGTAAATATAAATTTTAATCTTGCCCCTACAATCAGGAGCAAGGAATAACAAATTTTAGCTCTCAAGCCCCAAATTTGCTCTATACTCTTCGTATGTGCCTTTAAAATCAACCACTTCGCCATTGCCTTTTAGATGTAAAATTCTATTTGCAAAGGCGTCTATTAGCTCCCTGTCGTGGCTCACGCAGATAACTGAGCCATTAAAGTTATAAAATGCCTCACCAAGTGCGATGATAGCCTCAAGATCGAGGTGGTTATTTGGCTCATCCATGACAAGTAAATTTGGTCTATGAAGCATGAGCTGAGCTAGCCTTACTCGGTGTTTTTCGCCACCACTTAGCGCGCCCACTGCCTTTTCTTGCTCAGCGCCACTAAAGAGCATCCTACCAAGACACTTTCTGATCTCGTCGATGTCCTTGTTTTTGGCATCTTGCAAATATTCATAAAGCTTTAGCTCGCCATCTATCTTATTTACCGTATCTTGCGCAAAATATCCTAGCTCGATGGTAGCGCCTATATGTACCTCGCCCGCATCAGGCTTTAGTTCGCCCATTATGATCTTACAAAGCGTACTCTTGCCAACGCCGTTGTGGCCGATGATGGCTAGCTTGTCGCCCTTTTCAAGCTTAAAGTTAAAGTTTTCAAATATCACCTTATCATCAAATTTCTTACTAATGTTCTTTAGCTCTATTAGCTCATTTCCTATCTCGCGGTTTGCACGAAATAGAATGCTAGGATCACGCCTGCTTGAGACTGCGATCTCAGCGATATCTAGCTTTTCAAGCTGCTTTGCACGAGAGGTTGCCTGCTTTGCCTTGCTTGCATTTGCTGAAAATCTCGCGATAAATTTCTCCAGCTCCTCTTTCTCTTTTAGCTTCTTATCACGCTCCATCTCATGTTGCTTTGCGATCAAATTTGCAGCCATATACCAGTCGTCGTAGTTGCCTGAAAACTCGCGAATTTTCTTAAAATCCACATCCAAAATGTTTGTACAAACTCTATTTAAAAAGTGCCTATCATGGCTGATGACTACAAGCGTGCCCTCATGGCGGTTTAGCTCGTTTTCTAGCCATGCGATCGCGTCTATATCAAGATTGTTTGTCGGCTCGTCTAAGAACAAGATATCTGGCTTTGGAAATAGTACCTGCGCTAGCAAAACCTTAACTTTATCTGAGTTTTCGACCTCGCTCATTAGCTTATCAAATTCATTTAGTCCAAGCGAGCTTAAAATTTTTTCTATCCTAGTCTCGTACTCGTAGCTTGGATCTTCCTCGGCGCTTATCATCTCAAGCTCACTTAAGCGATCGTTTATCTCATCTGTAAATTCCTCGCTCATATAGAGCTTTTCTTTCTCTTTAACAGCGTCATATAGGCGTTTGTTGCCATAAAGCACCGCATCTTTTAGCGTGAAATTTTCAAACGCAAACTGATCTTGCCCAAGCACGCCAACTTTTAGTCCATTTTCTATGATGATCTCGCCGCTAGTTGGCTCGATAGCTCCGCTTAAAATTTTTAAAAATGTCGATTTACCAGCGCCATTTGCACCGATTAGTCCGTATCTGTTGTGACGATTTAGCTTTAAATTTACATCCTCAAATAGCAAACTGCTTGCAAATCTTTGAGTAAGTCCCCTAACTTCTAACATTATTTTTCCTTGAATTTATTTTTTGCGATTTTGCCTAAAATTTGATTAAAAAGCCATTTGCTACTTTAGTCTAAAATGCCCCGTGATCTTGTAGTTATAAAGTATATTTTCTTCTTGCACACCAGAGCCGATATTGTGGATGACAAGCGGTATTTGGCCTTCAAATTTATCTGAGATCACACCGATGTGAGGCAGATTTCTTGGCAGCATCCATGTGACGATATCCCCTGGCAGAAATTTATCATCACTCACCTCAAAACCTTTCCTTTTTAGATAGGTAGCAATGTTTAAAACACGCCTGTGATCGATGTTTTTATCAGCCTTTTTAAGTCCCCACTTTTTAGGATAGCTTGCGAAATTTCTACTCATATCTTCAAAAACAAGTCTTTGCAGATCCATCTCTTGATGACGTAGCGCCCTTACCACAACGTCGGTGCAAACGCCCTTTTTGATATCCACGTCACCCATAGGATAGGCAAGTCTTTCGTAGCTTGGATCGTAACTTAGCGTCACACCGATCTGCGACCTAGCGTCATTTACAAATTTGCTCGCCGAAAAGGCAAAAATTTGTGTGGCAAAAAGAGCCAAAAGCAGAAATTTCTTCATTTCTTACTTTAAAAGCATGGTTTTTAGGATACGTTTTCCTATCTCAACGCCTGGCTGATCATAGGTGTTGATGCCTAGCATGATGCCAGTTGCCGAGGTTAGCAGCTCATAGTAAAAAATGAGCCAGCCAGCGTGAAACTCATCAAGCCTCTCAAGTGTGATCGTATCGACACTTATGCCCTCTTGCACCAGCGCCATAGCAGTCGCGTCGCACTGCAAATTTATAAGCTCATTTAGGCTTAGACCTGCTACAAAATCGCACTCTTCAAGCCCTTTTAGACTAAAGTTTGGAATAGTCTTGTCGCTTGCGTGATCTTTTATCTTTATAAATGTCACACTCTTATCTTTTACGCCGTCCATGATAAGCTGCAAAAAGCTGTGCTGATCGCGGCTGCCGACAAGTCCAACTGGCGTAAGGCCGACCCTTTTATAGCCTCTTTTTTTACCAAGACTCTCCGCCCAAAGCTGCACGTACCAGTCGTTAAATTCAAAAAATCTATCGCAATAGCTAAAAATGACATTTATACTGGCATTTCTGCTAGTGGCGTAGTGGTAGGCTTTAGCGACTATTAAGCTATCTTTTTGCTCGATGTATTGCTTTTTGCAAGCAAGCGCGCCCTCCAAAAGTGCCTTTATATCGTAGCCACAGATACCAAGAGGCACAAGACCGATCGCACTTAGCACGCTAAATCTTCCGCCAACATTTTTTGGGATGTTAAAAAATTTAATGCCATTTTCTTTAGCGAAATTTTCTAAATTTGTGCCAGGATCTGTGATGATGAGGAAATTTTTGCCTAAATTTTGAGGTTTAAAGTCATCAAGCAAGCACTTAAAAATAGTGATCGTCTCGATCGTGTTGCCTGATTTTGAGCTTATTATAAAAAGTGTCTCGTCAAAATTTAGCCCGTCAAGCGTGCTTTTGTAGCTGCAAGGATCGACGTTATCTAAAAATAAAAGCTCTCTTTTTATCCCTTTTGTGCCATCAAGCATCGATTTTAGCGCCTTTACACCAAGACTACTGCCGCCAATGCCAACTAGCACGACGTTTTTGATATGAGCAAGGCCTTTTTCATACTCCTCGATCTCGCCAAGTAAATTTTGCCCAAGCACTGGCAGGTGGTAGTAGCCTATCTCGCCGCTTTCGTACTCATCGTTTATGCGTTTGGCGTAGGAGTCGATGACATCGCTACTTGCAAAGTTAAATTTAAATGAAGTTTCTATCATTTACTGCGCTCGTAAAAGAAATTTGTAGCCTCGACAAAGCCATCAATGCTACCGCAATCAAACCTTTTGCCTTTAAATTTATAAGCTAGCACCATGCCATCTTTTGCCTGCATTTTTAGCGCGTCTGTGATCTGAATTTCACCGTTTTTACCTGGTTTTGTTCGCTCTAAAATGTTAAAAATATCTGGCGTTAGGATGTAGCGACCAATTATCGCTAAATTTGTCGGAGCCTCGGCAGGATCAGGCTTTTCAACCATATCATCAACCATTATTAGATCATCTTCTATAAATCTACCACTTACAACGCCGTAAGACTTGGTCTGCTCTTTTGGCACTTCCATCACAGCAACTACACTGCAGCGATACTTTTCATAAATTTTAACCATCTGTGAAAGCACACCCTCGCCGTTTTCATTTATGCATAGATCATCTGCCAAAATGACCCCAAAAGCCTCGTCTCGAACTAGCGTTTTGCCCGTATAAATGGCATGTCCAAGCCCTTTCATGGCATTTTGCCTAGTAAATGAAAATGTGCATGAGCTCATTAAATTTCTAACTTCGCTTAGCAGTGACTCTTTAGAGCTGCCAGCGATCTCTTTTTCTAGCTCATAGCTGATGTCAAAATAGTCCTCAAGCGCCCTTTTTCCGCGTCCTGTGACAAATGCCATATTATCCATGCCGGCCTCAAGCGCCTCATCAACGCCGTAGTGAATGAGCGGTTTTGTAAGTATCGGCAACATCTCTTTTGGGAGCGATTTTGTAGCTGGCAAAAACCTCGTTCCGTATCCAGCCGCTGGAAATAGGCAAGTTTGTATCATTTTAGTCCTTCATGAAAAATTGCAAAATTCTACTATTTTTTCCTTAATAATATAAATTTGTCTGAATTTACAAGGCTTTAATTAGCAAAATGATAATATTTTAAAATTTAAAGAAAAGAGCAAATTTGCAGACGATTGATAGGATTTTTAAAGCTCAGCTTGATATAAAAAAGTCAAATTTCTTAGCATTTTTGTGCCCGATAAGCTCGTTTAAAAGCTTGCACGAACACCTAAAAGAGGAACATTTTAAGGCTGTTCACGTAGTTTGGGCGACAAGAGAGCTAAACAAATACGGCCAAATTGTCGAAAATCAAAGCGATGATGGCGAGCCAAAGGGCACTAGCGGCCAGCCGAGCCTAAATGCGCTAAGGGGCGCCCAGCTCATAAACGTTGGCGTCTTGATAGTTCGCTACTTTGGCGGGATAAAGCTTGGCACTGGAGGGTTAGTCAGAGCCTACTCAGGAGCCGTAAATGAAGTGATAAACGAGGCGATAAAAGATGGTGGCGTGATGAAATTTGAGATAAAAGATGAGTCTAAATTTTTTACGCCGTTTTCGCTCATGAGCCGCTTTGAGCACTATTTTTCTACTAAAAATTTAAGCGAGTTTGAAAGGGAATTTAATGACTCTGGAGCGATCTGGAGCATAAATTTAAACGAGGCTGAGTTTGCAGAGCTATTTAAATTTTGCAAAGAATTTAAAGCGACCGAGTTTAAATTTTTAGCCCTTGCACTTAGTAGCAAGAGCTTATTCGCTCATCAAAGCTAAATCATTGTAAAATCGCAAAAATTTTAAAAAGAAAGTAAAAATGGAAATTTGGAACGACATTTATAACCACTTTAACCCAGTTGCCTTTAGTCTTTTTGGCTTTAGTGTGCACTGGTACGGGCTTATGTATATTTTAGCCCTTGTTTTGGCACTTGCCATGGCAAAATATCTCGTTAAAAAAGATAAAATCCCAATCTCAAATCAGCTTTTGGATAACTACTTTTTCTGGGTTGAAATAGGCGTTATTTTAGGCGCTAGGCTCGGCTGGGTTTTAGTCTATTCAGGCGAAGTAAGCTACTACTTGACACAACCTTGGCAAATTTTTAATCCATTTCATAACGGCGAATTTATAGGAATTCGTGGCATGAGTTACCACGGAGCAGTAGTTGGCTTTTTGCTTGCAACATATCTATTTTGTAAAAGGTACAAACAAAATTTATGGCAGCTACTTGATCTTTGTGCCGTTTGCATACCTTTTGGCTATACATTTGGCAGGATAGGAAATTTCTTAAATCAAGAGCTTTTTGGACGAGTTACAGATGTGTCTTGGGCGATAAATGTTTTTGGTCAGCTAAGGCATCCTAGCCAGCTTTACGAGGCATTCTTAGAAGGTTTAGTTATTTTTATTATTTTATTTTTATATAGAAAATTTAAGAAATTTAATGGCGAGCTGATAGCGCTTTATGCTATTTTATACACTTTTGCAAGATTTATTTGCGAGTTTTTTAGAGAGCCTGACTCAGGGCTTGGATTTATTATTTTTAGTCTTTCAATGGGTCAAATTTTATCACTTATCATGTGTGGTTTTGGAATTTTTATTTATGCCATGCTTTATAAAAAATTTTCAAAGCTCTAATATAAGTGTTTAAAAAATATTAAAGTAAAAATCTGCTAGCATTAGCTTTATCAATTAATACTAATATTTAAATTAGTATTAAGAAATGATAATTTATTTCAAATTTCTTAGGAGGGCTCATGACCGGGCTTATAGAAGGTTTTTTGGGAAAACGGTCGGACGACAAAAAAAGTCGCACTCCAGCCGCTTGGGATAGATGGCAAAGTATTACAGGGTTTATTTTGGCCTGTTTTATATTGTGTCATATGGTTTTTACTTCTACTATACTACTTGGCAAAGACGCATTTAACGCTGTCGTAGGGTTTGCGGAGGCTAAATTTTTATTCGGCGAGGCTACTTGGTGGATTACTAACGTCATAGCTGCGGTAATATTTGCCATTTTTATCGCTCATGCATTTTTAGCTATGAGAAAATTTCCAGCAAACTACAGACAATATCTAATGTTTAGAGGCCACAAAGACCGCATGAAGCACCTTGATACTACGCTTTGGTGGTTTCAGTTTTTAACCGGTTTTGCTCTATTTTTCGCAGCCAGCGCACATCTAGTGGATATAGTCTTTGGCGGACACATCACTGCCGACAAATCAGCGGCTGCATTTCATCAACTAGAAATTTTCTACTTCGCACTACTTGTTTTTATGGTCGTTCACGCTAGTATCGGTATGTACCGCTTGTATGTCAAATGGATAAGCATTGATGGTGCAAATAAGCACGAAATGTTTGCCAAAAGAAATAAGGCAAAAACAATTGTATTTGCCGTTTATGGCATACTTGCTATAATTGCGCTAATTGCCGATTTCGTGTGGATCAGCCATTAAAAAGGAGCTAGAAGATGAATGTAAAATATTATGATGCATTAGTTATCGGAGGCGGTCTAGCTGGTCTTAGAGCTGCTGTGGCTGCTGGAGAAAAGGGCTTAAGCACCGTCGTTTTAAGTCTCATACCTGTAAAGCGCTCGCACTCTGCGGCTGCGCAAGGCGGTATGCAAGCCTCTTTGGGAAATTCAAAAATGAGCGAAGGCGACAACGAGGACGTACACTTTGCCGACACGGTAAAAGGTAGCGACTGGGGCTGCGATCAGCAAGTAGCGCGTATGTTTTGTCAAACCGCGCCTAAGGCGATCCGCGAGCTAGCTGCTTGGGGCGTGCCTTGGACTCGTATAACAAAAGGCGAGAGAAGCGCTATCATCAACGCTCAAAAAACGACTATCGTAGAAAAAGAAGAGGTCCACGGACTCATCCACTCTCGCGACTTTGGCGGAACTAAAAAATGGAGAACATGCTTTACGGCCGACGCCACCGGTCACACTATGCTTTTTGCCGTAGCAAACGAAGCTCTAAAGCACAACGTAGAAATTCACGATAGAAAAGAAGCTATCGCGCTAATCCACGCAAACAACCGCTGTTATGGTGCGATCGTTCGCGATCTAGTTAACGGCGAGATCACGGCTTACGTCGCAAAAGGCACACTAATCGCAACCGGTGGCTATGGTAGGGTTTATAAACACACTACAAACGCCGTAGTTTGCGAGGGTATCGGCGCGGCCATCGCTCTTGAGACGGGAGTTGCGCAACTAGGAAATATGGAAGCGGTGCAGTTTCACCCAACTCCGATCGTTCCAAGCGGTATCTTGCTAACAGAAGGTTGCCGCGGCGACGGCGGAATTTTACGCGACGTGGACGGATATCGCTTTATGCCCGACTACGAGCCTGAGAAAAAAGAGCTAGCTAGCCGCGACGTCGTAAGCCGCCGCATCATGGAGCATATCCGCGCAGGCAAGGGCGTACCTAGCCCATACGGATATCACGTTTGGCTTGATATCTCGATCCTAGGACGTGAGCATATCGAGAAAAACTTACGCGACGTTCAAGAAATTTGCGAAATCTTTAACGGCATCGATCCTGCCGACACCGAAGTATATACCGACGAAAACGGTCGCCAACGCGGTAAAGGCTGGGCGCCGATCCTTCCTATGCAGCACTACTCTATGGGCGGCATCAAGACAAAGCCTACAGGCGAGAGTCCGACGCTAGCGGGTCTATTTAGCGCGGGCGAGGCTGCGTGCTGGGATATGCACGGATTTAACCGCCTAGGCGGCAACTCCGTTTCAGAAACAGTCGTAGCCGGCATGATCGTTGGGGACTATTTTGCCGACTACTGCGGCAGCCATGAGATAGATATAAATACCGCAGATATCGAAAAATTCGTTAAAAAAGAGGAAGACTATCTAAAAAGCCTAGTAGAAAAAGAGGGCAAATTTAACGTATTTGAGATCAAAAATAAGATGAAAGATATCATGTGGGAGCATGTGGCGATCTTTAGAACCGGCGAAGGTCTAGCCGTAGCGGTAAAAGAGCTTGAAGAGCTTTATAAGCAATCTTTAGATGTCAAAGTCACAAACAAGGCGCTATTTGGCAACCCTGAGCTTGAGGAGGCTTACCGCGTACCAAAGATGCTAAAGCTTGCCCTTTGTATCGCAAAAGGCGCGCTTGATCGCACAGAAAGCCGCGGAGCGCACTGCCGCGAAGACTATCCGAAACGCGACGACCTAAACTGGCTAAACAGAACTCTAACTAGCTGGAAAGAGGGCGATACGCTACCGACTATCGTGTATGAGCCGCTTGATATTATGAAAATGGAGATGCCACCAGCATTTAGAGGCTATGGTGCGAAAGGTAATATTATTGAGCATCCAGATAGCGCCATCCGCCAAAAAGAGGTTGATGAAATTCGTGAGAAAATGCAAGCTGAAGGTAAAAGCAGACAAGAAATTCAAGAGGCTTTAATGCACTATGATCTTCAACCAAAATATAAAGCACCAAACGAAAGAGCAGGAATAGGATATGAGTAGAAAAATAACCATAAAAGCATTTAAATATAATCCGTTAAGCAAAATTTCAAAGCCGCATTTCGCGACCTACGAGTTAGAAGAGACTGATGGTATGACGTTATTTATCGCATTAAATATGATTCGCGAGAAATTTGACCCAGATCTTAGCTTTGACTTTGTTTGTCGTGCTGGAATCTGTGGAAGTTGTGGCATGCTTGTAAATGGTAAGCCAAGATTAGCTTGTAGAACTCTTACTAAAGATTTTGAAAGCGGAGTAATTGAGCTTATGCCTTTGCCAGTATTTAAGTTACTAAAAGACTTAAGCGTAGACACCGGCAACTGGATGAACGCGATGAGTAAGCGCGTGGAGAGCTGGATACACACCGACCATGAGACCGATATATCTAAGCTTGAGGAAAAGGTTGAGCCCGAAGTTGCGCAAGAGGTATTTGAGCTTGATCGCTGCATCGAGTGCGGTATCTGCGTAGCTGCGTGCGGTACGGCTATCATGAGGCCTGATTTCATCGGTGCGGTCGGACTTAACCGCGTAGCTAGGTTTAAAATCGACGCGCTTGATAAACGAACCGATGAGGACTTTTATGAGCTTATAGGCGACGATGACGGCGTATTTGGCTGTATGACTTTACTAGGCTGTGAAGACAACTGCCCTAAACACTTACCACTTCAAAGTCGCATAGCTTATATGCGTAGAAAAATGGCTGCTATAAAGTAGCAAAGGGGCTGTAAAAGCCCCAAATTTACTTCTAAATTTGTTAAAAAAGACTGCAAAAAGATGCCAAAAGGCATAAAAAGATATCAATAGATACAAATAAGAAAAATAAAAATATCAAAAATGGTATTGATAAGAGTGCGCCCATTATATAACCAAGTGGAAATGCGATAAATATAAATACGATTCCGACACCAGAAACAAAACAAAAAATTAGCGCAAATATCGTAGCAAAGGTGTTTACAAATAAGCTAATATTTTTTAAAAGAAAATTTGTTAGGCCAAGGCTTCTCATGTTTTGATTATAGCTTTTAAGCCAAAAAATTTATATAATTTCAAAATTTGCTTCATTTAAGGATATAAAATGTTACCAAGCTATAAAGATATGATGCTACCTATTTTAGAATTTGTCGCACAAAAGAAAGAGGCAAATAGAGCTGAAATTTCTAAATTTATAATTGAGCATTTTAAGCTAAAAGACGAAGATCTTTCGCAAAAAATAAAAAGAGGAACTCCAACTTATATAAATCGTACCGACTGGGCTTTATCCTATCTGGCTACAACAGCTCAAGTAAAATCAAGGCCAGAAAGAGTGCTGCTTCAAAAAGTTGGTAGAAGCCAAATTTTGGCAAAGAGTTAGTAAGTAGCAAGGACAAAAAGAGCAAATTTCTCACTTGGTACGATGAAATTTACAAACAAGAGATAAGGCAAGAGAAAAAAGAAGCCACGGAAAACACCCCAGATGACAATATAGATGAAGCGCTTTGCAAAATAAAAGAGGAGCTAAAAAGTGAAATTTTATCTAGCATTTTAGAAAAAGAGCCAAGATTTTTTGAATACCTTGTAACAAAGCTACTTGAAAAGATGAATTATGGAGCTGGAAATCTTGCGAACAAAGGCCCAGACGGCGGAATAGATGGCATCATAGATGAAGATGAACTTGGGCTTTCTAAAATTTATATCCAAGCAAAAAGATACAAAGACGGCAGTAATATCCGTAGGCCAGAGATTCAGCAGTTTATCGGCGCCATCTCAAATAAAAATACTAAAAAAGGTGTCTTTATCACTACGGCAAAATTTACTAAAGAAGCTGAAATTTTCGCCAAAGATAATCAAAATTTTAGCGTGGTTTTGATAGACGGCGACAAGCTTGCAGAGCTAATGATAAAATACAAAGTCGGCGTTCAAACAAGCCAAATATATGAAATTTGCAAAATCGACACCGACTTTTTTGAGGAAAATAATTTTTAAAATTTTAAGCCATAAAGCACTACTGCGTATATTTATTGCAAGTTGCTGCTTGGGATCATTTTGGTCTTGCTTTATTTATTTGCTTAAAAAACAAATTTAAATCTTTACTAACGCCAAAATAGCCCAAAATTACCAGCTTAAAATGCTTTTTAAATCAAATTTTACTCTTATAAACGCCATCTAAAATTTAAGTGTTATAATTACAGCGAAATAACGATTTTAAGGAGAGGATATGCAATCTCGCATAATCACTGGCGTTTTGATGTTTGTTGCTATTTTGGTAGTTTTTTTTATTGATAATTATATTTTAAATTTTATCTTGCTCGGCGCTGTGCTTTATTTTGCATTTAATGAGTCGCTCAAGCTTTATAATATCGATCACAAACAGTTAGTTTTTGCCGCACTTGCTTTTTACGTGCTTACATATTTTACAAATCCAATATTCATAGCGATCCTTGCTATCATGCTAGTTGCTTCGATCCTAGCTCACATAAAAAGTGAAAATTTAAAGCTAGTCGCACCTTTTGTCTATCCAACCACGCCGATCTTTATGATGTGGATGCTTTACTCAGAGTATGGCGTAGGCTATCTCGTATGGCTTATTTTAAGCGTAGTTGCAAGCGATAGTGGTGCATTTTTTGTTGGCAAAATGTTTGGCAAACATCCATTTAGCCCAAGCTCACCAAACAAAACAATCGAAGGTGCAGCAGGCGGTGTAGCGATAGGTACTGTGATTGGCTGCATTGTTGGAAATTTTGTAACCGAAGGTTTTTTCCAAATTTTATTCTCAAGCTTTTTAGTCTGCGTGTTTGCAGTTTGGGGAGATTTGTTTGAGAGCTACTTAAAAAGACTTTGCGGCGTCAAAGATAGTGGTTCGCTCTTCCCAGGACACGGTGGCATGCTTGATAGGATAGATGGTTATTTATTTGGCGTAGTCGCCCTACTTTGGTCGCTCTCGTGGTAATACTTGGCTCAACTGGCTCAATCGGCAAAAACGCCCTTAATCTTTGCGAAAAATTTGGCGTAGAGGTTGAGGCGTTAAGCTGCGCTAAAAATGTAGATTTACTAAATGAGCAAATTTTAAAATTTAAGCCAAAATTTGTCTGCGTAGGCGATGAAAAGCTAGCTAAAAATGTAAAAAACATAGAAGCTAAAAATATATTTTTTGGCGAAACTGGACTACTACAAATGCTAGAAATTTCAAGCTCAAAAAAGGTAATAAACGCTCTTGTTGGCTTTGCCGGCCTTGCTCCTAGTCTAAAGACACAAGCTCTTGGCAAAAGGCTTGCGCTTGCAAACAAAGAGAGTCTTGTTGTTGGCGGCAAATTTCTAAAAACTAGAGAAATTTTACCAATAGACAGCGAGCACTTTGGGCTTAAATTTCTACTTGAAAATAAAACTGCACCAAAAAGACTCATCATCACAGCAAGTGGCGGCGCATTTTATAAAAAACCGATCAAATTTCTAAAAGACGCCACGCCAAGTGACGCACTAAAACACCCAAACTGGGACATGGGCGCAAAGATCACTATTGATAGTGCGACGATGGCAAATAAGCTTTTTGAAGTAATGGAGGCTTATTGGCTTTATGGCGTAAAGGAGATCGAGGCTGTGATAGAACCAACTTCTGCGATACACGCCGTAGTTGAATTTATAGACGGCTCAAGCACGATGCACCTCTCGCGACCTGACATGAAGCTAGCTATCGCTCATGCTATGTTTGAAAATGTCAGTGAAAATATTGTCTCACACGCAAATTTACTTGATCTAAAAAACATTAAATTTCATAAAATCAGCCTTAAAAAATATCCCATTTTTTCGCTAAAAGATGAAGTACTAGCAAACCCTGATCTAGGTGTAGCGATAAATGCTGCAAATGAGGTTGGAGTATTTAGCTTTTTAGAGCAAAAATGTTCATTTTTGGATATCTCAAGGCTCGTTTTAAGTTCTGTTAAAAATTTTAGAGATATTAAAATTTCAAATATTGATGAAATTTTTGAAGCTGATAAAGAAGTTAGAAATTACGCAAAAAGGATGTTAAATGCAAAGGTATGAGGGTTATAAATTTGATCCCAAACAAAGCTTAATCGGCGTTCAGTTTTTATTTGTCGCCTTTGGTGCACTGGTATTAGTGCCGATACTTACGGGACTAGATGCAAATGTAGCTCTCTTTACGGCTGGTATTGGCACGCTACTTTTTCAGCTAATCACTAGAAAAAATGTTCCGCCTATTTTTTTAGCAAGCTCCTTTGCTTTTATCGCGCCACTTCAGTACGGTATCGAAAAATGGGGCATAGCCGTGACGATGGGGGGCGTTATATTTGCTGGATTTTTCTACGTTGTTTTAAGCCTCGTGGTCCGATTTGGCGGAGAGAAAATTTTGCATAAAATTTTGCCTCCAGTTGTCGTTGGGCCGGTCATCATGACAATAGGCCTAATCCTTGCTCCAAATGCCGTCAAAATGGCAACATCAGCCACTGAAATTTATACACAAAATGAGGCGATGATCGTCGCTGGCATTTCGTTAGTGGCTACTATTTTAGTGATGATGCTTGGGCGTGGCATGTTTAGACTTATACCTATTTTGCTTGGTATTATCACCGGATACATCGTAGCTTACTGCTTTGGCATGGTTGATTTTACCCCTATCTTTAATGCACCTTGGTTTAGAATGCCAAATTTCACTACACCAAAATTTGAGTTTGAAGCGATCATTTATATGATACCTATCGCCATAGCTCCAGCGATCGAGCACATAGGCGATATGCTTGCTATCTCAAATGTCACAAAAGAGGATTTTCTAAAAAACCCAGGCCTTAAAAATACGCTCCTTGGAGATGGACTTGCCACTTCGCTTGCTGCTTTTTTTGGTGGCCCGCCAAACACTACATACTCAGAGGTCACCGGCGCAGTTAGCCTTACAAAGGCTTATAATCCAGCGATTATGACCTTTGCGGCGATCACTGCCATTGTGCTAGCCTTTGTTGGCAAGCTAGGAGCGGTGCTCTCAACTATCCCAGCCCCAGTCATCGGTGGTATCATGCTGCTACTTTTTGGCATCATCGCAAGCGTTGGCATGGAGACACTTATAAAAAATAAAGTCGATCTTGCAGACCCTAGAAACATGATAATCGTAGCCCTCATCTTTATCTTTGCCATAGGTGGCATGGTACTTGATCTTGGAGCGGTTAAATTTTCAGGTATCGGACTTGGCGCGGTTACTGGTATAGTTTTAAATTTGCTTTTGCCAAAGACAAAGCATTATGAAGGATATTAATGCGTAAATTTTTACTTTTTTTACTAACCTTTGCCGCTGCTAGTTTAGCCAATACTCTAGACTATGCGCTCATCAAAAAAGGTGAGCCAAGCGAAAACACGATGTTATTAATCGGTGGTATTCAAGGCGATGAGCCGGGTGGCTTTTTGGCAGCCTCTATCGTGGCCACCGACTACAACATCACAAAAGGTTCGCTTTGGGTCGTGCCAAATTTAAATTTCCCAAGCATAATCGAGCGAAGTCGTGGCACAAAAGGCGATATGAATAGAAAATTTGCCCATGTTGATAAAAACGATCCTGACTATAATTCAGTGATGAAGATAAAAGACGTCATAACCGACAAAAACGTCACACTCATCTTAAATTTGCACGATGGAAGCGGCTATTACAGAGATAAATTTATAAACAAAGACGAAAATCCAGATAAATGGGGCAATACTTGCATCATTGATCAAAGCACACTTCCTGGTTCAAAATACCCAGAGCTTGAAAACATTGCTTCAAGCGTAAAAGACGTGCTAAACAAGCATCTAATAGATCAAAAACACCAGTATCACATCAAAAACACGCACACTGCGATGGGTGACAAAGAGATGCTAAAAAGCCTAACTTACTATGCTATCACGCAAAATAAATCAGCCTTTGCAAACGAAGCTAGTAAAAATTTAAACGCTGAGCAAAGGACTTATTACCATCTAATCGCTATTGAAGAATATATGAAAAAGGCTGGCATTAGCTTTACTAGGCCGTTTAATCTTGATGTTAAAAGCGTAAAAAAGGCAATCGAAAAAGAGATTAGACTTGAACTTGAAAATTCATACACGATAAGCCTTAAAAATCTAAAGCCTTTAATAAATTTTGTCCCGCTTAAAAAAGGCGAGTTAAATTACAGCTCACCAAATCCGCTAATAGCCGTTATAAAAGAAAATGGTAGCTTCAAAGTGCAATACGGCAACCGCTTTGTTACCAGATTAAAACCACAATATTTTGAGTTTGCAAAGCCACTTGAGGAAATTTTACTAATAAGTGACGGCAGCGAGCTTACATTAAAAAGTGGCGATAAATTTAGCGTGAAAAAGAGCTTTAAAATAAAATCACTCAAAAACGTGCGCGTAAACGTCATAGGATACGGCACAAAAAGTATAGATGAGAGTGAGCAAGAAGTGGCTAAAAATAGCCTAAATAAAAGCTATAGCATCGACAAAGACGGCAAAATTTATAGAGTCGAGTTTTATAAAAACGAAGATGGCAAAGAGAAATTTGCTGGCATGATCTTAGCGGAGTTTAAATGATACTTGGCATCGAAAGTAGCTGTGACGATAGCTCGGTTGCGCTCATAGACGAACACACTTTAGAGAAGATTTATTATAAAAAAATTTCTCAAGAAGAGGAGCACGCTATCTTTGGTGGCGTGGTTCCTGAGCTTGCAGCTAGACTTCATACAAAGGCACTGCCAGCACTTTTAGAGAATATCTTGCCAAATTTTAAAGATATAAAAGCAATCGCTGTGACAAATGAGCCAGGTCTTAGTGTGAGCCTAATAGGTGGCGTCAGCATGGCAAAAGCGCTAAGCGTGGCTCTTAATATCCCGCTAATTGCCGTAAATCATTTAGTTGGCCACATTTACTCACTATTTTTAGATCGCGAAGCCACCTTTTCACTTGGCGTACTGTTAGTAAGTGGTGGGCATACGATGATCCTAGAGATTGACGAAAATGGTGAAATCACTGAGCTTGCAAGCACTAGCGATGATAGCTTTGGTGAGAGCTTTGACAAGGTTGCTAAAATGCTTGATCTTGGTTATCCAGGCGGTGCCGTGGTGCAGCAAAATGCCCTACTTTGCAAAGACAAAGAGAGGTTTCATTTTACCATTCCACTTCTTCACGATAAACGTCTTGAATATAGTTTTTCAGGGCTTAAAAACCAAGTCAGAGTTGAAATTTCTAAGTTAGAAAGTATCACTCAAAAAGATATTGCTGACATCTGCTACGCATTTGAAAATACTGCCTGTGAGCATATTTTAAACAAGCTTGAAAAGGTCTTTTGTTTAAGAAATTTTAAGCGTTTTGGTGTAGTTGGTGGCGCAAGTGCAAATCTAAATTTACGAAAAAGACTTGAGATGCTTTGTCAAAAAAACGAGTGCGAGCTTTTGCTAGCTCCACTTGAGTTTTGCTCTGATAACGCCTTAATGATAGCAAGAGCGGGACGTGAGAAGTACCTAAAAGGCGAGTTTGTAAGCCATAGCGAGCTAAATATAAACCCAAGAGTTAGCTTTAAAAAGCTTGAGTTAAATTAAACTTTTTAAAAAATATAAAATTTTGCGCCTAAATCTTGATAGCTTCGTAAGTAAAAACGTAATAAAATCTAAAAAAATTTAAAAAAAGAATCTTTAATGGACGAGTTTTTAAATCACGCTTGGCATTTAAATAAAATTTACGCCAACACTGATGCGAGCGTACCTTTTTACCCAGATCTACTGGCGCTTCTTTTATCTTGTGATGAGAAAAATTTAGATGAGTTTATGGCTCTTGCTGAGTTTAGAACTATCTTAAAAAAGCTAGGCGTAGGACTTGATATCTTTAGCATACAAAGTGCTCAGCTAGCCACACTAAAAGCACTAAATGAAGCAAAAATTTCAAGCGATGAACTCGCAATCTACTTACAAAAGCTATGTGATGAAAAGATAATCAGCCATGAAAAATTTGATTTTTTAATAAAATTTATAAGCAAAAACTCAAATCAAAATAAGGCTGAAATTTCTAATGCGAAGCCAAAAGATCATTTTCACAAGAGCTTGGATTTTCTAAATGAGATAAATGAAAAAGCAAGTATACTTGGTGAAGATAAAGAATTTTTACTAGCTTTGAAAAATGCCAAGAAAAGATCAAATGAAACGCTTTTTAACATCGCAGTAAGCGGCGTCATAAACTCTGGCAAATCAACCCTTTTAAATGCGCTTTTAAATAAATCCGTCCTTGGCGCTTCAAATGTGCCTGAGACCATAAATTTAACCATCTTAAAGCACGCATCAAATAGCCATGCAAAGGTAAATTTTTATAGCCCAGACGAGCTAGAAAAGCTTGGACTTTTAAGCGAAAATTTACCAGCTAGTAGCGTAGAGATCAGCCTAGATGAGATCAAAAACTATACATCTTCAAGCTCAAAAACAGCAAATCTCGTAAAAAGCGTTGAGCTTTACGACGACTTGGAGCTTTTAAGAGATAATGTCTGCATTATAGACACTCCGGGCATAGATGATGCGATCGTTTTAAGAGAGCAAATTACTACAAATTTTATGAAAGAGTGCGACCTTTTGGCTCATCTCATGAATGCCTCACAAAGTGCAACGCAAAAAGACGCACTATTTTTGAAAAAATGCCTTGAAAACTCGCACATCGTAAGAGTTGCTATCGTGCTAACTCACGCTGACGAGTTAAATCCAAAGGATATTAATGAAACGCTTAACTACGTAAAAAAGGCGATCGGCGAACAGATAAATGATGTTAAGATAGATTATTTTGCCCTTAGCGCGAAAGCTTATCTTGATGGCGCTTTAAATAGTGGCGTGCCGGAGTTTAAAGAGTATCTTTACGATGTGCTTTTTGGCAAAGATTCTAAAAAATCAGCTCTCATTTTAAGCTCATATCAAAAAGAATTGCAAAATATTTTAAAAATAAAACTCGAAGCCACAAAGGCTGAAATTTTAGAGCTTAAGGCCTTTACTTTAGAGCTAGAAGCTTTGCAAAACGAGCAAGCAAATATCAAAAATTCTCTTAATGAAAATTTCACAAAACTTGAAAGGCTTTTAGAAAGCGAGCTAAAAAAACTCGATGATAAAAATGCAAAAAATATCTATAAAATGGGTCTTGAAGCATTACTTCAAAATCTAAATGAAAAGATTAAGAGCGAGATCACTTACTGCAAAAATAAAAGAGAAAATTTAAATCTAAAACGTCTTACACAAATAGCAAAAACTACACTTTGTGACGGAGTTGCGGCACTCATGAGAGAGGCTAGAAATGAAACTTTGGTGCAGATAAAGTCATGCGAGCAAAATATTGCTTTAAGTTTTGATGGCTTTAAGGTGAGTGAAAATAAAGTTTTTAGTATAAATGACTTTTTAAAGCAAATGGGCGTAGAGCTTGATTTTAGCGAGCTTTTAGATGAGTTTGAGGCTAAAATTTTAAGCAAAAATGAGCCAGATGAGGCGCTTTTAAGTTTAAGACAGAATTTACTTAACAATAAAAGCATATCGCAGTTTTGTGAGACGCTAGCAGAACATGAAAAAAAGCTGCTAAAAGAGCGAGTAAAGGCTTATGAGATGAGCCAAAAAAAGACTCTAAACCAAAGGCTTTTAGTGCTCAATGAAAAACTTAATGAGCTAAATTTACAAAATCAAAGCTCGATTTCAAAGCTTAAACAAAAGACCTCCTTGCAAGATGAAATTTACTCACTTTTAGAGGATATAAAAAATGTTTAATGAGTTTATAAATGCCTACAAAGCGAGATATTTTAAGGTCTTTACAAATGATTTTAAGGGCGAGCTAGCTAGGCTCGTAAATGATCTAAACGATCCTAGCTTGCATATAAGCGAGCAAATAAAAGAGAGCTTAAATTTACTAATAGACACTCTAAATGAGCCACCGCTAATAGCTGTTATCGGTCAATTTTCAAGTGGAAAATCAACATTTTTAAACGCACTTATTGGTCAAGATATCTTGCCATCAGGACTAACTCCAGTCACCGCAAAGGCTGTGAGACTAAAATTTGCAAAGATGCCACTTCTAAGCGTGAAATTTATAAATGGTAACGAGAGCCTACTAGCAAGTAGCGATCTAGCCGAGCTAAATAAGCTAGGCGAGCAAGTTTCTGGTATGACGCTTTATGCGCCAAGTGAGATTTTAAAAGAGATAAATTTCATCGACACTCCTGGCCTAAACTCGCTAAGAGATGCTGACACAAAAGAGACAAAAAATACGCTAAAAAAGGTTAGTGGCGCTATATGGCTAAGCCTTGCAAACAACGCCGCAAAGGCAAGTGAGCTTGAAAGTATCAAAGAAATTTTAAAAGCCAATGATCTAAAAGCGATCTGCCTAATCAACCAAAAAGACAAACTAAGTGAGGAGGAGCTTGAAAGTTTGCTAAAGCACGCTAGGCAAACTTATGGCGAGCTTTTTGAGGATATCATCGCTATCTCATCAAAGCAAGCTCTTCTTAGCATTACAAATAATGACAAAGACCTACTTGAAGCTTCAAATTTTAATGAAGCTCTAAAGGCTATTAAAGAGTGCTTTTTAGACAAGAGCTTTAAAGAAAATTTCATAAAAGTAAGGGCAAAAAAGATCGTAAAACTCCTAACCAACGAGCAAGAAAAACATCTAGAAATTTATGATAATGCGCAGTTGATTTTAGATGAATTTAGTGGCTCATTAGATGAGAGGCTGGAGGCGATAAAAGAGGAGTTTAAGCCAAAGATCGCTTTAAGTTATAGTCAAATGAGTGAAGTTATAAAACTTGCCGCCGATGAAGTATTTAAGCTACTTAAGCCATTTTCAAAGACAAAATTTAACGCTTCAAAGACGCTTTTAAACAAAGAAATTTATAAGCGTGAAAATTTTGAGGTAATAAGTCTTGATAGCGACGAAGTCTTTTCAAAACTTATCTACGAAGATGTGGTTTTTAATAAATTTTTTAAACGCTACAAAAAAGATCTAAAAGAGCTAGAAAATGCAATAACCTCAGCATTTAATGAGCTTTATAAAAATTTAGAGGATAAATTTTTAATATACAAATCTCGCTATGAAAATTACGCTAGCTTTGATGATCAAGCCTTGGCTTACGAAACAAAATCCATAAATACCTATGCCGGACGGACATATGAAAATTTTTTAAGAGAGTATGAAACGGCTAAATTTAAGGCCACACAAAAGGTCTCTTTGTTTTTTGAAAAGCTTGATATAAAGCTAGCCTCAAACTATGAAAATGCGCTCAAACTCGCGGTTTATTTTATAAAACAAAAGATAGAAAAGACGCTAGAATCGCATCTGCAGATGAATACGCCACTTTATATCCCAAGCGCAAAAGACGTCTATGAGCGTATGCTTGATGCGTTTAGCCTTTATGAATTTGAAGCTTTAATGTGCTCAAACAGCTCGTTTTTAAATAAAATTTTGCTTGATATAAAGAGCGATTTTAATGAAATTTATACTTTAAAAATAGCAATGCTTGACGGCTTAAAAGCAAGAGTTAAAGAGCAAATTTCAAAGATTGAAGAGCTTTGTGAAAATTCATTGCTATTAAGATAAATAAAATTTTTAAAGCTTAGAAGCTATCCATTTAAGGATAGCTTCTATTTTATGCGTGCATTATGCCGATCTTTGGTGCATTAAATGCTGTCACGCGCTTTGGCACGCCTTTAAATTTCTCGACATTCACAAGGCTTGTGTGAGCGGTGTTGCTCTGGCTCATCTTGCTTGATGGCACGTCTTTTGTGAGCACATTTAAATTTCCGTGCAAGCAAAGGCTCTTTTCACCCGGTTTTTCAGGGTCATACCACGCACCTTCGCTTACTATTACGACATTTTGTGGCACATCCTCAGTCACAAAGGCACCGCACAAAATTTCGCCCCTATCATTAAACACACGCACCACGTCGCCCATCTTTATTCCTCTAGCCTCGGCTGTTTTTGGATTTATAAGCACTGGCTCGCGCTCTGCGATCTCATTAAAGTTGCGAAGTACAGAGTTATTTAGCTGCGAGTGAAGTCTAAATTTAGAGTGCGCGCCGCTAATTGCGATAGGATATTTTTTATTTTTTGCGCCAAGCCACTCAAATGGCTCAAGCCAAGTTGCATGCGGTGGGCAGTCATCATAGCCAAAGCCAGCAACCGTCTCAGAGTAAATTTCTATCTTGCCAGATGGCGTTTTTAGCGGATTTGCCACTGGGTCGTCGCGGAATTTCTTATAGTTTGTAAAGTAGCGTTTTTTCTCATCGACCTTGTCAAATCTAAAATATCCCTTCTCCCAAAATTCCTCAAAGCTTGGCATGCTCTCATACCCAAGCTCGGCAGACTTTTTAACGGTATCTTCATATATTGTCTTGACCCACTCTAGCTCGCTTTTACCCTCGCTAAATGCCTCTTCCCTGCCCCACTCTTTGGCGATCAGCCTTGCGATCTCGAAGTCACTCTTACTCTCACCAAATGGCTTAACAAGTGGCTTCATCGCAAATAGATACTCGCTAGTTGAATTTGCCATCTCGATGTCCGTTCTCTCATATTCAAGTGCAGCTGGCAGGACGATGTCGCTAAATTTAGCTGTACTTGTCCAAAATGGCTCGCAAGTGATGATAGCATTGACATTTCGCATAGCTTTTATCGCTCTATTTGCGTCAGGATGCCTTGTGAAAGTCGAGCCGTTGGCGTTAAACATCACTCTGATCTTTGGTAGCTTGTAGCTCTTGCCATTTCTTGTTATCTCTTTGCCTGGCTTAAGAAGTGCGTCTATTAGCCTTGAGTTTGGCATTTCGTAGCCCTTTGTCTTTGGTACCAGCCCACTATCAATAAATTTTTGAGGTACCTTCGTCTCAAACGCCGCTAGTTTAGGCGCTATGAAGCTCTCATCAGCATTTTTGTGCATGCCGTCATTTGTGACAAAGCCACAACCCTCTTTGCCGATGTGTCCAAGCATCGCATTTAGCGTCACAAGCGCCCAGTATGCCATCTCACCGTGATCTTGCCTTTGTATGGCATAGCCACCTAACTATGACTGAGTCGTTTTTAGCTAGATCTTCGCTAAATTTCGCAAGATCTTGCTCGCTAACGCCACAAATTTTACTTGCCCAAGCTAGGTTTTTATTGATCCCGTCAGTTTTGCCAAGCATGTACTCTTTAAATTTATCAAAGCCAACTGTGTATTTTTCTATAAATTCTTTGCTGTAAAGTCCCTTTTCAAAAAGGTAGTTACACATACCTATCATCATCGCTGTATCGGTGCAAGGCACGACTTCAAGGTATTTTGAGTCAAAGTACTTTGCGCTATCGTTGTGATAAACGTCAACACTATAAATTTTCATCTCGCCACTTGCACCTTTTTTTTCTGATCTCATCGTAGTATTTATATGAGTTGTGAAGCGGCACGCCAATGGCGATCTTGTTTGAAACGACTGGGTTTGTGCCCCAAAATACGATCGTTTTGGCGTTTTTTAAGATCGCCTCCCACTTTGTTGGCGCTAGCGCAGGATCGACAAAGCCAGTGACGTGAGGCATGATGACAGTCGCTGCGCCGTATGAGTAGCCACCTAGCTCATTTACGTAGCCACCAAGCACGTTAAGTAGCCTTTTTGCGGTCTTTTGGCTGTGGCCAACTTTGCCAAGGCTACCCCACTGATAAACCTGTCCGTAGATCGCTTCAGCGCCGTATTTATCAAAATTTTCTTTTAAAACTTTTGCACTTAGTTTTATAGCCTCTTCCCAGCTCACACGCACAAATTCTTCTTTACCACGAAGCTCTGGTTTTGGGTTGTTTGGATTGGCTAAAAAGCTCTTTCTAACAAATGGATACTTTACTCTGCTCTCATTTTGGATGTAGTCAATGACTGCGTTATTTAGCTCGTTTGGATAAGCATCGCCCTCAAATGGTACGGTCTCAACCACGCGACCTGCGATCGTTTTTACATAAAATGGGCCAAATTTATTTGCGCTTAGTCCGCTTTGTTTGTCAAATAACGCTTGCTCTGCGCTTCCAAGCTCTTTTGCTTGAAGGCTAGCCGCGCCTAATGCGCTTAATCTTAAAAAGTCTCGTCTTTTCATTTTCTCTCCGATTTTGGTTAAATTTATTGTTTTTGATTGGTTTTAGAAATTATAAATTTAGGGTTTTGTATCATTTCATCGTTTAAAGGCCTTGTAATGTAATACGCAAACTTGCGTCTAAATTGCGCTATTTTAGCCAAAAATTTTTAAAGGATGGGCAGATGATTGGATTTTATGTAAATGTAAAGTTAAAAGCTGAGTGTGAGGCAAAATTTGAAGAAATTTTAAAAGAGATCGTGCCAGCTTCAAGAAAAGACAAAGGTTGCATAAGCTACGAGTGCGGCGCAGTTGAGGGCACTAAAAGCGAATACTGCTTTATGGAGATCTGGGAAGATCTTGCAAGCCAAAAAGAGCATATGAAAAGCGCTCATATGATGAAAAACGCAGCTACGCTGGAGGCTTGCAAAGAGAGCCAAGAGGTAAAAATAGTAAATTTTGTAAGCGTAAAGGAATAATATTTGCTTTAAAAAGGGCAAAATCCACAAAAAATGAGCGAAGAAAAAATGCTTGAGATGATAAATGCGACTGCTGATATTATATTTATGGCCGTACTTAGGGGACGAATAAGCTTTGAGGCTTGCAAAAAAGATAGGGAATTTATCGACTCTTTAAGAGAAGAACTACTTGGCAAAAATCCAAATAAATTTAAAATCGCCCAAAACTCATACCAAATGATCGCCATTTTTGAAAAATACCGCAATAAAAAATAATTCCACTTAAAATTTAAATCCATTTGCCGATATTGTGTTAAAGGATTTGACATGATAAACGCACTAAATGGATTTAATCAAAGCTTTAACTACCAAGACGCTTTTAGTAAGCGCCAAGCCACAAACGCAAATTTAAATAAAGTAGAAATTCCCACCAAAACTGCAGACATCAAGCATCTACCGCTCTCTGGCTACTCATCAAATGATAAAATTTCTATTTGGGGCAAGATAAATGGCCTTGATAGCGGGGTGAGCAAAGATGAAATCTCTAGCCTTAAAAATTTCATTGATAGCACGAAGCTTTGGCGACTAAACTCCATCATCACTAGCGAGAAAAACGGCTTTAGCGTAGATGAGTTCATCAAAAATCACAAAATGAACGTAAATAACAAAATAACTAACAATGCTTTTGGCGCTCTTTATCTAAGCCGTGAGGCTACAAATTTGCTAGACTCTGATCTAAGTATCGATGAGTTTAAAGATAAATGGCTGGAATTTACCGCCGAAAGGATACTTGGCGAGCACGCAAATGTAAAAATTTCTTTTAAAGACGGGGCTTTAAATTATGAGCAAAGCTCGGATAAAAAACGTATAGAATTCTTGGGTCAGCCTATGTTGCACCGTGTAAGCTACGCTGATAAAAATAGCAAAGATGAGTTTTTAAAATTTCTAAAAACAAGTTATGAAAAGGGCGAGGGCATCGCCGATGTGCTGCAAAATATCGCTCTTACGCCAGTTAGAGAAAATGGCGATGAAGAGATGGAAGAAGAGAAATTTAAGCCTATGCAAGTCACCAAAAAGAGCGTGACATACACCGATAAAGATATAAAACGTGAGTTTTTTGAGGAATTTATCAGGCGTGAGGTCGAAAATGGAGCAAGCTTTGATGATCTAGTACAAAAGCTAAACAAGCTAAAGCCAAAGGATATACTAGCTTAGCTTTAGGTTTAAATTTTGGGGCTGGCTTTGCTCCAAAATTTCTACCTAGATTTGAATTTAAAGAGCCAATTTAGCCAACTAATTTAAAAAACTAGCTTATCTTAATAAATTTTACTCACGTTTAAATTTTAAGAGCCAGCCAGCTTAACTCCATAAATTTCTACTTCGGATTATTTATGCTTATCACCATATTTTTATCATCAAGATATAACTTTGCAGCCTCTTTGATGTCCTCATTTGTGATAGCTTTTACCGCACTTGTGTACTCATCAGCCGTATAAAGTGGCATGTTGTAAATTTTATTTGAAATGATGAGCTTTTGCCAGAACTCAGGCTTTTCATAATCTTTTTTTATAGAAATTTCACTCTGTGCCTTAAAATCCTCCAAATGCTTTGGCAAGATCGCGCCACTACTCTTGATGCTAGCTATTATCTCCTTTATCTCAGCGATAATCTTGTCTGTATTTGAAGGGTCGCAAGTAAAGCTAATTAGCATATCTGAATGCTCAAAAGGATAGCGCGAGAGCTTGGCATTTAGGCTAAAACCGTATGTTTGACCCTTATCTTCTCTGATCTTTTCTCGAAGCGCCGTTTTTAAAATTTCACTTAATGCCCTTAGTCTAATCGCTCCCTCAAAGCTATATTTCGCATCAGAATTTACGATATTTATGCCAACATCGCTTCTTTTTGTGCTTTGATACTCCCTTTTAAAGGTGTGCTGACCCTTGATACTTCGCACGCCATCGTCTTTAAACTCTTCAGCCTCGCCAAGCTTTGGCAAAGTGGCGATATACTTTTTAATAAGTGGCAAAAGCCTCTCTTCGTCGGTGTCGCCTATGATTACAAAAGTATATGAGGCCGCGTTTGTAAATTTATCTTTGATGATCTCTTTTAGCTCATTTAGCTTTAGCGCGTCGATCTGAGCCGTCTCAAGCGGCTCGACACGTTTATTATTTTCGTAAAAAAATTTACTAAATTCGGTGCTAAATTTATATTCAGGCAAATTTTGCTCTTTACTTAGCTCATCCTTTGCTCTTTGCTTTATCCTCTCAAGCACGTTTGCATCGGCTCTTGGAGCGTTAAATTCTAAATTTATAACAGCTAGCAGCGAGCTAAGATCGCTTGTGCTTGATGAGCCATAAATGCCTTGCGTAAGCGCTTCTATGCCCTTTTCATAGCTTACGATCTTTCCATTTAGTGCCTTTGAGAGCTCATAGTTATTAAATTTACCAACGCCGCTTTCATTTGTGAGCGCAACTGCAAAGCTACCAAGCTTTGGATCAGCCAAATTTGATGTGCCTCCTTTGCTGACGGCCGCAAACAAAATACTATCTTTTTTGGTAGCTAGTGGCTTAAAGATAACTTGCGAGCCATTTTGCATTTTATAGGTATAAATTCCATTTTTTTCATCAAAGTTTCTTGAGCTTATCTCTTTTGGCTCTAAATTTTCATTGCCTAGGCTCTTGTCGTTGTTGCTAGCAGATAGGTTTGTGTTATAAGCAGGCGCTTTGGCAAAAAGCTTTAAAAACTCATCTTTGCTAAGCTTAAAACCATCTTTGCTAAAAATTCTTACACGTTCATCAGAAATGGCTAAAATTTGCCTAAATCTAGCATTCACATCAGCTAGCGTAATCTCGTTTAATAGCTTTAAACTAAGCTCTTTTTCATCTTCATCACTTAACACAAAGCCACCATTTTCTATCATATTTAAAATTTGTCCTGCGTAAGCGCTTGACTTTTTAGTCTTTGAGCGTTTAAATTTTGCATCTACATTTGCCACAAACGCCTTTCTTACATCTTCAAAATCATCTTTATTAAAGCCAAATTCTTTAATGCCTTTTATAACGCCAAGCATATCTTTAAGGCTTGCGTTAAAATCGCCTCCAAGTACATTTGTTTCAAAACTATAAATTTTCTGCTTTGCTTGAAGTGTTTGAGCTATAAAATCAGTGCTTAAATTTGATGAATTATTTGCATTTTTTTGCTCATAAAGCATATTTATCAGGCTTGCGATAAGTGCGTCTTCTAGATTCCTCTTTGCATCAGCTTCATTTACAACCGGGCTAAATTTATCAAAATAGCTAAGTCTAACTAGCTCCATTCCAGTTTCATTCGAGTCATAGTTAAAAATATTTAAACCACTTTTAAAGCTGATATTTTTTTCTGGATGAATGTAAGAATTTGTATTTTTTGCTTGGCTAAAGTTTTTTTCGATTAAGCTTTTTATCTCATTTTTATCAAAGTCGCCAACAGCAACAAAGCTCATAAATCTTGGCTGATAAAGCCTCTCGTAAAATTCTTGCATGTGCTTAGCATCTACGCTTTTGATGACGTTCATATCGCCTATTGGCACTCTTTTTAGATAGATGCTGCCCTCAAAAATATCCTTTGTTTGAGCCAAATAAAGCCTATATCCTGGCGTATTTCTCTGACGCTCCTCTTCCATTATGACGCCACGCTCTTTATCAAGCTCCTTAGGATCGATTTTAACGCCATCTATCCAATTCGAAAAGACTTTAAACGTATCTTGTAAATTTTTCTCATTTACATTAATCGTTAAGACATAACTCGTCTGATCATAGCTCGTCTGCGCGTTTAGATCGGCTCCAAATTTCACACCAAGGCTCTCAAGCTGTTTAATGAGCTCATTTTTACTAAAGTCACGGCTGCCATTAAACGCCATGTGCTCCAAAAAGTGAGCAAGACCTTGCTCGCCATCTTTTTCATCAGTTGAACCAGAATTTATAACAAGATAAAAAATAGCTGTTTTTTGTGGAAATTTATTCTCTTTGATATAGTATTTTAGCCCGTTTTTTAGCTCTCCATTTAACATATCTTTATCGTTTTGAAGCGCAAAAAGACCCATTACTAGGCAAAAAAGCAACAAAATTTTTCTCATTATTTTCCTTTTTATTTTAATCGATAGACAAAGCAGAATTTAGCATAAGCCCGCAAATTTGCAGGCTAGAAGATTATTTTAGATCGTATTTTTTAAGTAAAGCTTCGTAGCTTCCGTCTTTTTTCATATCATCTAAAATTTGATTTATTTTCTCTATTAACGCGCTCTCTTTTCCTTTATCAAATGCTATTGAAAAGCCCTCGCTGCCATCAACTTCTTTGAAAAATGCTTCAAGTTCTGGATTTTTCTTGATAAAGCCATATCCGATAGAGCTATCAAGGATGACTGCGTCAAATTTACCAACTTTTAATCCCATGATGAGTGGCACAGTATCTTCTGAAGGCACTACTTTTACGCCATTTATTGCATTTGCTGCTAGCTCCTGGACGGTGCCTTGTTGCACGCCAACTCTTTTGCCAGCTAGCTCTTCTTTAGCCTTTAGTGCGTCATTGCCTTTTTTCTTTAGGTAAAGATTTTCAGTTAGATAGTATGGCTTTGTAAAATCAATCGATTTTAATCTATCTGAAGTCGCACTCATCGCACTTATAATGCCATTTATTTTGCCGGCTTTAAGTGCTGGGATAAGGCCGTCAAAACTCATATTTATGATCTTATATGAAAAGCCTGCACGCTTTGAAATTTCATCAATTAACTCGATATCAAAGCCTGTTATTTTGTTATTTTCATCGATATATTCAAATGGCGGATAGTTCGCCGCTGTGCCAAATTTTAGCTCATTTGCACAAAGAGCAACAAAAGCTGTGAGTAAAAGAGCAAAGATCTTTTTCATAATAGTGTCCTTTAAGGTGATTTAGTGGGCTTAATTATCAGTATTTCTCTATTAAAAATTGTTTAAATCCGTAATAAAAGAAAAATGCTATAAATAATCGTATAGCAAAGTAGCATATAAATTTTTATGGATAGGTTCTATCCCTTAATTATTTTAAGGGATAGAATAATAGGAGCTCTAAGAGTAAGTCAAAGATTAAAATTTACTTTTTCTAACTTCGTTTACTATCGCCTTAGCCATGTCGTCAACATCAGATGTTACTTCATTTGCTTTATTGACAATTACTACATTTTCTTTTGTAAGTGTGTCTATTTGAGCAACTGATTGATTTATCATATTGATTCCCTCACTTTGCTCTTTTATAGATTCGCTCATTTCATTGATTGATTGAGCTAGTACGTTTGTATTTGCTTCGATCTCTGTTAGAGATTTTTGAGTTCTCTCTGCTAGTTTTCTAACCTCATCTGCAACAACCGCAAAGCCTCTACCATGCTCTCCTGCACGTGCTGCCTCGATCGCGGCATTAAGAGCTAGTAAATTTGTTTGATCAGCTATATCTCTAATAATAGTTATGATGTTTTTAATCTCATCACTTTGTCTAATAACATCAGATGTTTTTTGAGATATTGCATTCATTGAGCTTGACATTTGCTCTACTGCAGCAGCAGATTCTTGAAGTGAGCTTGCTTGTACATTTGCGCCTTGAGTTAGTTCTTTCATTGACTGACTTAAAGACTCAGCCTTTTCTTCTAGCACATGGGCTTGATCTAAATTTGCTCTTAACATCTTGGCTATCTCTTCACCAAGAGCATTTATACCAACCGCCATTTTGCCATCATCTTCAAGCCTTTTAGTAAAATCTTGTTTTTTAAAGCTTTCTAGTAGATTTAACACGTCATCGCCATTTTCCGCAATAGCATGTTTAAGAGCGATCTGTAAGTCTTTGAAAGTTTGTTTTAGCTGGCTAAGTGCAGGATTTGAAGTATCTGCATTAAGCTGAGCTACGTAGTTACCTTTGCCGATTTGATTTACAAAAGTATTTGCTTCTTTAATGAAATTATTTTGCTCAGATAAATTTGCCTCGATTTGCTTGATATTCTCATTAATCAGTGCGCTCATCTGTCCGATCTCGTCGCTACCGCTACGATCTAAAAATTCAGCTTTATTAGTTTTATTATTTAAAAAGTCAAAAAACTTAACTAAGCCATTTTTAGTCTGATCTATGCCAGAGATCAAATTTTTACCTATCAATGTAGATACTAGCAACATAAGCAAAATACAAATCGCAATCACTATTGAGCTAAAAATAAGTTGGGTATTTGCTTCACTTTTTATGTGTTGTGCATCTTTTTGCATACTATCAAGTAGTTTAAGCTCAAGCTCTCTCATCGCATCTATTGAAATGCTTATCTTTGAAAACCAACTCGCTGCGTCATAAGATGCATCTTCAGTGGCAACTACATTTTTTATAATATTCATCGCATCTATAAAATCAGCCTTTTTTCTAGCGATAGCGTCAAATTCATCGCTAAATTCTTTTGGGTTGTAATCGTCAAAATCCTGCATAAATTTATTTATAACGCTATTTAGTGCAACTACTTTGTTATAGTCCTCTTTACCTATGCTCTTTTTAGTAAAAATTCCATTTAAAGTAGCACGCAAAATACCAAAAGACTCTTTTATCTCACCAACAATAATAATACGCTTTAGATCATCTACCAAGCTAGGCTCGAGCTTATCACTATATCCATTTATAGCAATAACCTCTTTTCTTAAAATTTTTGTTATACGACTAATTAGATCATTGCCACTTTTTTGATCTACATTTGAGCGGATACTATTTATCTCTGAAACTATTTCATTTTTCTCTTCAAGCTTATCAAGCGCAGCATCTACTTTCTTACGCTGCTCTAATAAATTTTTATTATCCCCTCCTGCTAGCACACCTGAGCTAAATCCGCGTTCTTTTTGCATCTCATGGATAAAATTATTTTGATTGATTATTGTATCCACGATCTTCTCGCTAAACTCTGCTTTTGAGCGAGTTTTTAAGATACCATTTAGCATGTATGCACTCATGATACCAAGGCCAATAAGACTGACGATAACTATCGCCATAATCTTAGATTTAATACCTAGATTATTCATTTTCTCTCCTTTTAGTTTTTCTTAATATCTGCTTCAAAAAATAAAGCCATACGACTTTAATACTTAAAATTTATCAACCAAAAAATACTTTTGGTTGCTTTTATAAAAAATATTGATTAGCCTATTTATGTAAAATTTTAATTTAAATTTAGCTTTATTAAATAGTAGGAATTTTTTAACAAAATTGTGATACATGCAAATAGAAAATAGCACATTTAAAATAAATGCCGTTCTCATCCTGAGAAGCTTCATTTTTTCTCCTTGAAAATAATTAAGCCATTTTATTAATTTTACTTTTAAAAGATGTTAAATTTTAAAAATTAGAAAAAAGTGAGTTTTTGCAGAGAATTCCTGCTTCTCTGCAAATTTTGTATTTAGATTTATTTCTTTAATCCATATTTATCTAGCATTTTGTCAAATTCGCCAGATTTTTGTAGCTCATCGATCGCTGCGTCTATCTTCTTGATAAGCTCAGTATGTTTGCCTTTATCAAACGCCATTGCAAATCCTTCCGTGCCATCAGGAACTCTTAAAAATTCTTCTAAATCTGGATTTTGTTTTAAATATTCAACCCCTATCGGACTATCAGTTAGTACAACGTCGATTTTACCAGCGTTTAGTGACATGATGGCAGCTGCTACATTTTCAGCAGGTATCGACTTAGTAGTTATGCTTTTGGCTGCTTCTTCTTGAAGTGTGCCAACTTGAGCTGAAATTTTCTTATCCTTAAGATTGTCTTTATTTACATCTGAGCCTTTTTTGCGGATAAATAAATTTTCTGAAAAATAATATGGCTTGGTAAAATCAACCGATTTCCTTCTCTCATCAGTTGCACTCATTCCGCTTATAGCAATATCAATTTTACCGGTTTTTAATGCTGATATCAGTCCATCAAAGCTCATATTTGCAACATCAAATTTTATTCCAGTTTTTTTGGTAATCTCATTTAATAAATCTATCTCAAAGCCAACAATTTTATTATTTTCATCAAGATATTCAAAAGGTGGATAATCAGCGCTAGAGCCAACTTTATAAACTACATTTTTACTAGCTTCTTCGGCATTATTTACTGCATTTTTTTTATTAGCATCATCGCCACAACCTAGTAAAAACAAAACCAAACTTGCCATCAAAAATTTTAAAATTTTACTCATTTTCTACTCCTTTAATGATTTAAAATTTTGCCTAAAAACTCTTGCAGACGCTCGTGCTGTGGATTTGTAAAGACATTTTTTGGTGTGTCATCAACTGCTATCTTGCCTTTATCCATAAAGAAAATTCTATTTGCCACGTTTCTTGCAAAGCCCATCTCATGGGTCACCACAAGCATCGTTATGCCCCTTGCAGCAACATCTTTCATAATATCAAGCACCTCTCCGATCATCTCAGGATCAAGCGCACTTGTCGGCTCGTCAAATAGTATCACCTCTGGATCCATTGCTAGGCTTCTAGCGATCGCGATACGTTGCTTCTGTCCGCCTGAAAGCTTGTGCGGATAGGCAAATTTCTTATCACTTAGCCCAACACTTCTTAGCAACTCATCGGCTCTTTTTTCTGCACTTGCTTTATCTAAAATTCCCGCTTTTATCGGAGCTAGAGTTAAATTTTGCAAGACGTTTTTATTTGCAAAAAGATTAAAGTGCTGAAAAACCATGCTCACTTTTTGGCGAATTTTATTTATATCTGATTTTTTATCTAAAATATCTTCGCCATTTATCTTTATGTGTCCACTATCTGGATCCTCAAGGCGGTTTATGCAGCGTAAAAATGTACTTTTGCCACCACCGCTTGGACCAATTATCGCAATAACTTCACCTTTTTTTATATCTACGCTAATATCATTTAAAACTCGCAAATCGCCATAACTTTTGTTTAAATTTTTAATCTCAATCATGGCGGTTTAATCTCCTCTCAAGTAGTTTTGTCAAAAGTGTAAAAAATTTAACACTCACATAATAGACAATGCCCGTAAAAATGACTGGCTCTGGGCTGTAAAAGACCGCTTGCAAGCTCTTACTTTGCATCGTGATATCAACGACGCTTATGTAGCCAACGACTGATGTCTCTTTAAATAGCGATATAAACTCATTTGCAAGAGCTGGTAAGATATTTTTCGTAGCTTGTGGAAAAACTATCTCGCGCATCGAAACATAGTAGTTTAGGCCCATCGCACGAGCCGCTTCCATTTGTCCTTTATCCACGCTGTTTATGCCACTTCGCACGATCTCGGCCACATAAGCAGAGCTATTTAGTCCAAGTGCGATGAGAGCTACATAAAAATTATCACTCCATGTGGCAAAAATGACAACTGAAAATATTAAAAGTTGAAGTATTACAGGTGTTCCACGTAAGATATCGATATATTCATCAATTATAAAATTTAAGACTTTAATATTTAAAAATTTAATAAACGCCAAGGTAAATCCAAGTGTTATGCCTATGACAATACCGCCTATAGTAAGCCCTAAAGTCACTCCATAACTTTTGATATAAGCGATCTCTTGAGCCTCACTAAGATCTCTTGGATAGAAAAAATATGCTCCAAGTGAGACGATTATCATAAAAAATAGAAATTTAGCTAAATTTTGAGCCTTCAACTTCGTCCTTCTCTTTAAAATATGGCTTTAAATAATACGAAAAAATTTATATCATTTTGCTTAAAAGCGTTTAAGGATCGGCGCTGAATGTTGTAATTTAAAAAAATTTATATTAACATAAGCCATTTATCTTAATTTGAAAGGAAATTTATGAGCTTTGGGTCTTATTTAGCCATCGCCATCTATTTTGGCTTTTTGCTCTTTATCGGACGATATTTCTACGATAAAAACGCAAGTATGAACGAGTATCTGCTAGATAACCGTCGAATGGGTCCAGTAGTTACTGCACTTAGTGCTGGTGCTTCTGATATGAGTGGTTGGATGCTACTTGGCGTGCCCGGAGCCTTATACGCAACTGGTATAGCAAATGTGTGGATGATAATTGGTCTTATCATTGGAGCTTACTGCAACTATCTATTTTTAGCAAAGAGGCTTAGAATTTATACTGAAGTTGCGAGTGATAGTATCACGATACCAGACTTTTTAGAAAATCGCTTTAAAGATAGGACTAAAATTTTAAGAATCATCTCTGGTCTTATCATTTTAATCTTTTTCACGCTTTATGTAAGTAGCGGCATCATCGCTGGCGGAAAGACATTTGAGAGCTTTTTTGGTTTAAAATTTGCCTACGGAGCGGTCTTCACACTTGTTATCGTGGTCTTTTACACATTTTTTGGTGGATTTAAAGCAGTTAGTATAACTGATGCATTTCAGGGGCTTTTGATGTTTTGTGTCCTAGTCTCGATCCCAGTCGTGGCATATCTAAATTTAGACTTGCCAAGCGATACAAATTTGATAAAGGAGATAAGCAAGCTTGATACAAATCACCTAAATCCATTTAGAGATCAAACTTTTTGGGGAATTTTAGGACTTATGGCTTGGGGATTTGGCTATTTTGGACAGCCACACATCATTGTTAGATTTATGGCGATACGCGATTCAAAAGAGCTTGCTAAAGCAAGAAGAATCGGCATTGGATGGATGAGCATTGGGTTGCTTGGTGCGATTATGAGCGGACTTATTGGCTTTGTCTACTTTAGTCAAAGAGGCGGGCTTAGTGATCCTGAGACGGTGTTTCTAAAGCTTGGTGAGCTACTTTTCCCACCATTTTTTATAGGTATTATCATCTCAGCTGTGCTTTCAGCGATAATGAGTACTATCTCAAGTCAGCTTTTAGTTACATCTAGCTCGGTAACAAAGGACTTTATCTTTGCATTCTATAAAAAAGAGATTAGTCAAAATACACAAACGGCGATCAGTCGCTATGCTGTCGTAGTAGTGGCCATAGTTGCTACCATACTTGCCTTTATCTCGACAGATAATGTTCTAAACGTCGTTGGCAACGCTTGGGCCGGATTTGGTGCGAGCTTTGGACCAGTGCTACTTTTTAGCCTTTACTGGAAGCGCATGAGTGCACTTGGAGCATTAGCCGGTATGATAGCTGGAGGTGCGACCGTAATATTTTGGATCACTTCAGGACTAAACGCTTATGTTTATGAAATTTTGCCTGGCATCATAGCTTCTTGCATAGCGATCATTAGCGTAAGTATCTGGGGAGATGCGATAAATAAAATGACGAGCGAACCTCACGAGCAAGTCATAAAAGATGAATTTGAAAAGATGAAAACAAGGCTTTAAGCCTAAACTTACAAGAAATTCCTAGTATCTTGTGCTAGGAATTTCTGCTAATTGCCTCTTAAAGTTTTAATCCCCTTTTTAGTTTTCTTATCAAAAATCTAGCTGGATGAAGCTCGTGAAATAGCGATCTTTCTATACAAAGTGGGCGAGCAAGCACAAGATCCATTATCAAATTTGCTCCAAGTATCGCTGTGCCAAGACCTCGCGAGCCGTGAGCAAAATTTACAAAAACATTTTTTTCGTAGCTTGCTTTTGGATTGTTATCTTTATTTTTACTCCAAAATAACCCTTTGTAGTTTTGCTTGTAAAATTCTTCGTCATGTAAGGCGCCAATTATCGGAAACCTATCTCCGCTATAGCTTCTATAGCCTACACGTGAGCCGATAATGGTGGCTTTTTTGATGTCGAAAAACTCGCCTACATCGCTTAAATTTTTAGCGTTATCTTCGTCTTTTGGCGTATCGCAAATTTCATTTCTGGCATAAGTAGCGCCGATAACTTGCACACCTTTGACGGCTGGACAAATGTAGCCTTTTGCGCTTAGCGGCATGGCATTTTTTAGCACTGGTTTTAGGTGCGTGACTTGGCCTCGGACACTGCTTATTTGCATGTCGTAGCCCTTAAAAATTTCACTGCTCTTACTGCCAGTGCAAAAGACCAAGATGTCAGCCTCCAAGCTTTTTTTATTTTTAAATTTAACGCTTATCTTGCCGTTATGTAGATGCGCCCTACTCTCATACTCGTGATTAAATAAAATTTCAAAACTGCTTGATAAAAATTTACAAATTTCTCTTGGTCTAGCGTAAGCGCCGTCTTTTATAAACATCCCAGGATATGGCTTTAAGCTCTCATCAAATTTAAAAATATTCTCTACGCTTTGATCCTGCCACGAGCCATATCTTTTAATAAGTTCATCGTCAAATGCGTAGTCGATGCAGCCATTAAATTTGATAAGGCTTTCTGGCAAAGTCGCCTTGTAAAATCTCACTGCTTGCAAAAATGCGTTTAAATGCATGCGGCCTAAATTTACCCCGGGCTTTGTAACTAGTGGCATCAAAGCACCACAGTGATTGCCTGAGCCATTTGTAGCCACTTCGCCCTTTGCCTCGGCGATCACCACCTTAAGGCCATTTTTGGCTAGTTCGCCAGCTGTTGCAAGTCCAGCCACGCCAGCTCCTATGATAAGTGCTGTTTTGCCTTTTGGCTTAGACAGTGGTTCGCATCTCGCAAACCAAGCATCCTTTAAATTTTCATCCTTTTTCTCTAGCACGGCGCTACTCATCTGACGTTTTCTAGCGTATCCCTCTTTTAAGCTTAGCAAAAAGCCAGCGCCCTTTAGCCCGTCTTTTACTATTTTTGCACACGAGTAGGTTCTAGCAATAGTACCAACCCTGCTTAGTCTTGCGATCTCTCTAAAAATTTCTTCGCTCCAAATCGAGCCATTTTTACTTGGAGCAAAGCCGTCTAGAAACCAGATGTCAGCGTTAAAATCAAGCTCGGGTAAAATTTCTTTAGCCTCGCCGTAGCAAAGATCAAGTGTGATATTTGGAGTAAAATTTATACGGTGTATGCCCTCAATAAGTGGCGGATAGAGTGAAACCAGCTTTTTGGCATAAGCTTTAAAAATGCCTAAATTTTCATAAATTTTTAAAAGATCATCTTTTTTAATAGGACTTTTTTCGATGCTAACAAAGTGAAGTTTTTTAGAGCTATTTTTAAATTTCTTACAAAGTGTGAAGAAATTTAGCCCAGCACCAAAGCCAGTCTCAGCGATGATGAAGCTGTCTTTACTCTGCCAAATTTCATCAAGTGCGCTTGCAAAGACAAATTCACTCTCAAGCAAAGGTTTATCGGTATTGAAATAGATATCGCCAAACTCCTCGTTAAATGGAATTTGCCCTTTAAAGCTTAAATTTGCATTTTTCATCTATTTTTTGCGAAATATCCATCTATACCGTTTGCTATGCCGTTTGCAAGGGCATTTTGATAGGCATCATTAAAGAGCTTTTCGCCCTCAACTGGATGCGTGATATAGCCGATCTCAACAAGAACTGCTGGCATAAGAGCGCCTACGAGTACCCAAAACGGCGCTTCCCTTACACTACCGTCACTTGCAGCATAGACCTTTCTAGCACTTGCTAAAATTTCTTTTTGGATATCGATACCAAGCTTATTTGACGCGATGATCTTCTCGCGATTTAGCACATTTAGAAATGTCTGCTGTGAAAAGTAATTCATCTCTTCGATATCTGATTTATTCTCAAGCGCAGCCGCGTTTTTACTACGTTCGCTTCTTGCAGGCGATAAGAAAAATGTCTCAATGCCGTGCATACTCTTTGCCTTTGTGGCATTTGGAGCGGCATTTGCGTGAATGGAAACAAATAGATCAGCCATCTTATCGTTTGCAAATTTTGTTCTTGTTCTTAAATTTATAAAGACATCGGTTGATCTAGTAAAATAAACCTTGTAGCCACGCGCTTTTAGTATGTCGCCAAGCTTTTTGGCTACACCTAAAACCGCAGTTTTTTCCTGAAGCTTGCCATTTACTGCGCCTGGATCAGTGCCACCATGACCTGGATCGATGACGATCGTTTTGTTGCGTGAAAATTTACCAGTCGCAACTGGTGGCAAAGGTGCTGCCACTGGCTCACTTTGTGCAGGCTGCGGCTTTAAATTTGGCTCAGGCTCTTTGTGTGGCACTTCTTCATTTTTGTTTTTAGTTTTATGAAGTGGTGCTTTTACATTTTCATTTGAGATAAAATTTTGAGCGCTGATTATAAGCAGATCACCTGTTGCATTTGCTTTTATAGTCTTTTGGGCCTTATCAGAAAAAATAACTCTAACAGTGTTTTTATCATACTGCGAGATATGAATATAATCAGATATGAAATTTTTATAAGTTAGCGGATTACCATTTAGTCTACCGTCAATATCCATAATGTTTTTATATGTATTTTGTTGCTTTAAAAAGGATGTTTTTAATTTTGCAGTATCAATTTTTGTATTAAACTTAAGTACTAAAGTGTCATTTACCTTGGTTGCACTAAGCAGCGTCAAAGTAGTAGTACTAGGCGTACTGGCGCTCTTTACGCCATTTAGTGCATTTAGATCTTTTATATACCCACTTGAGTCAAAACCAAGCGATTTTGAGCTGGTTATGAGTCTTGTGAGCGCTTGTTTTTTTATATTTTTGTCATTTTTGATGATCGCGTCGACATAGATATCTTTTATATCGTTGTGAAATTTAATCTTTGCACTTCTGCTTGAACTGGCAAAATTTTTATCAAATTTTACAAATATCTCAGAATTTGTCGAGGCAAAAAGGAAATTACAAACAATAAAAAAGAGGATTATCGCTCGTTTCATTCACCATGTACCAGCTTGTGCATTAGCTCTTTTACGCTTATTAGCTCTTTTAGTTTATATCCGTTTGCTCCCGTGAAAAATAACCCGGTCTCTTTTTTGCCGCTAAATGAGTCAAACAGCCTATCAGCGATGCAATATCCAACCTCTTTAGCCCCTTTACCCCTTTGACAAGGGCTCACGCAGTTGCTTATACACTGGATCTTTGGTCCCATCCTTTTTTCTACCAAATTTATCAAATTTGTTCTAATCCCACGAGCCGGATAGCCAACTGGACTTTTTATAAGCTCTATGTCCTTTTCCTCGGCTGCTAGTATCACTTCTTTAAAGCCAATATCTGCGTCACACTCATGAGTGCCGATGAAGCGTGTACCCATCTGAACGCCGTCTGCGCCTATCGATATCGCCTTTTCTATGTCGTTTTTATCCCAAATTCCACCGGCTGCGATGAGCGGAAAGTCGCCCCACTCTTTTATCTCAGCCTTTACTTGTGGGATTAGATTAAATAGCGAAAACTCAGGATCAAGGCACTGCTCGTAAGTAAAACCTTGGTGTCCACCGCTTAGTGGTCCTTCAAGCACAACTGCATCTGGCAAGCGATCATATCTTTGTAGCCAACGTTTGCAGATGATCTTTAGTGCTTTTGCACTTGAGATAATAGGAACTAGTGCAACCTCTTTAAAATTTTGTGTAAATTCTGGCAAATTAGTAGGTAGTCCAGCACCTGATACGATGATATTTATACCGGCTTCACAAGCGTCTTTTACCACTCTTGCGTAATCATTTGCAGCATACATTATATTTACGCCAAGCGGCAAATCTCCACAAATTTTTCGTGCATTCTCAATAATTGCTCTAAGACCTCTTGTAGAGTAGAAATTTTCACTTCCAAATGGCTTTGCATTTAGCTCTTTATTTATAAATTTACGATTTTCATAATATCCTGTGCCAACTGAGCTAATTATTCCAAGACCGCCTTCAAGGCTGACATTGCCAGCTAGTTTGTCCCAGCTGATACCAAGTCCCATACCGCCTTGAAATATCGGATACTTTATCTCATATTTTCCTATTTTTAATGGCTTTAACTCCATCTATTCAACCTTTACTTTTGCAAATTTACGCTTTCCTACTTGCAAGATATATTCACCTGCCTCTAATTTTAACTGCTCATCACTGATCTTTTCTTGATTAATGCTAACCGCATTTGCCTTTATGTCGCGTCTTGCTTGAGAATTTGACTCACTTAATTCACACTGCGATAAAGCTTCCACGATCCAAACTGGTGCTTTTAAGCTAAATTCTTTGATATCAGTTGGGAGCTGATTTTGAGAGTGTACGCTATTAAACTCAGCCATCGCAGCTTTTGCAGCCTCCTCACCGTGATACCTTGCTGTTATCTCGTACGCAAGGTCCTCTTTTGCTTTTTTTGGATGATACTTGCCGTTTTTTACATCGTTCATTAAATTTTCTATCTCGCCAAGGCTTTTTGTGCTTAAAAGCTCGTACCAACGCCACATTAGCTCATCGCTTATACTAAGCGTTTTTGCAAACATATCATTTGCGTTTTCAGTTACGCCGATGTAGTTTCCAAGACTTTTGCTCATCTTATTTACACCATCAAGCCCCTCAAGAAGTGGCATCATGATGACAGCTTGCTCTTTGCCGACGTTATAAATTCTCTGCAAAGTTCTGCCCATTAGAAGGTTAAATTTCTGATCCGTACCGCCCATCTCGATATCGCACTTCATCGCAACGCTATCATAACCTTGAAGAAGTGGATACATAAATTCACAAATTGAAATTGGACTACCAGATTTTATCCTTTTTTCAAAATCATCGCGCTCTAGCATTCTAGCGACTGAAAATGTGCTAGTTAGCTCTATCATTCCAGCAGCTCCAAGCTCATTTGACCATTTTGAGTTAAACATGATCACAGTCTTTTTTGGGTCTAAAATTTTAAAAACTTGCTCTTCATAGGTTTTAGCGTTTTTTAAAACCGTCTCTTGATCTAGCTTCTTTCTGGTGGCTGATTTGCCGGTTGGATCGCCTATTTGAGCGGTAAAATCGCCTATTAAAAACTGCACGATCGCGCCATGTTTTTGAAGAAGTGCCATCTTGTTTAAAACGACTGTGTGTCCCAAGTGAAGGTCTGGAGCAGTTGGATCAAAGCCAGCCTTTACATAGAAATTTTCACCTTTTTCATAATAGTTTTTTATTAAATTCTCAACTCTTTCAAAGTCAATAATCTCGGCAACACCGCGTTTTATCTCTTGTAAAATTTCAGCTATATCTTGCATTATCTTTCTCCTAGTTATGGTATGGATCGCTTTGCGAAACGAAATCTATAATCTTATATCTATCTTTGATCTTCTCTCTTAGCTCGTTTGCATCGATGTTTTCAGCTATCTCAACACTTATCTCAAATGTATCACCGCTAAGGTCATTTGCTTCGTTTAGCGAGATTGTAGCCAAATTTACATCCAGTCTAGCAAGATATGTTAAAAATTCAGCCAACGCGCCTTTTCGGTTCTCAAGATTTAATAAAATTTTATATCTATGTGGGGCATTTCTAGTCCATTTGACAAAGATAATCTCATTGCCCTTATCCATAAGCTTTCCAGCACGCTCACAAAGCTTGTGATGCACTGTCACATTGTGCCCATTTTTAAAGCCAACTATGCTATCGCCTCTTTTTGGGTTACAACAATAGTCAAACTCGACATTTGAAATTTTGTGATTTGAGTAGATTACGATATTTTCAAATTTTTGCTTTTTAACCTGATATTTGTCGCCCAAAGAGATCATAAAAGGACGCTCTTTTTTTATATACTTTTTAAGCATATTTACGACCTCTTGCAAAAAATCGCTTTCAGTTGCAGCACGAAAAACTTTTTTGCCTAAATTTTCATGCTCTATCCAGTCTAAAATTCTATCTTTTGAAACGCCAAAAACTGACTTTAAAATATCAACTGCGATTTTATAATTTATATCTTTTATCTTTTGTTTGCAATATGTTCTTATCGTAGCCCTTGCTTTACCAGTTCGAACGCTATTTATCCACGAACAGCGAAATTTTGCTTCCTCGCCAGTTACGATCCTTACAATATCACCGTTTTTTAGCTCTGTTAAAAGTGGCATTCTGACGCGATTTATATAAGCTTCTTTTGCGTAAAGTCCGATCTCTGTGTGAATCTCATAAGCATAATCAAGTGCAGTAGCCCCACGTGGAAGCGTAAAAACTTCACCTTTTGGCGAATAGACCGCAATATCTTCTATATAAAGACTATCTTTTGCATATTCATAAAGCTCTTCGACGTTACTTTCAGCTTCATTATTTTGCATACCAATGTCGTTTAGCCAGTCAAGTTTTGGATTTAGTAAACTACCCTCGCCGTTTTTATATTTCCAGTGAGCTGCGACACCATATTCGGCGGTTTTGTGCATATCGTAAGTACGAACTTGTGCCTCAAAAATACTCTTATTATCAAAAATAGTTGTATGTATCGTTTGATAGCCATTTTGCTTTGGAAGTGCAATATAATCCTTAAATCTCGAAATAAGAGGATTAAAATTTATATGCAAATTTCCAAGCGCAAGGTAGCAATCAAGCGGTTTTTGCACAAGAATTCTAATAGCGAGCAAATCAAGCACCTCTTCAATCGAAATGCCTTTTCTTTGCATTTTTAAATAAATCGAATAGTAATGTTTTATACGTTTTTGAATCTCAAAAGTACCCTCAATAAAGCCGTTTTCAAGCAAAATTTGATTTACTTTTTCGTAAAAAGCATTTAGCTTAAGGCTGAGCTGCTGCTTATTTTTATTTAAAAAGCTATCGATCTTGGCGTATTCTTCTGGCATAGCATATTTAAAACTTAGATCTTCAAGTATATTTTTAATCGATGAAATTCCAAGCCTATGAGCAATCGGAGCATAGACCATAAGCGTCTCTTCAGCAATTCGTTTTTGTTTTTCTACCTTTAATGCATCAAGGGTTAGCATATTATGAAGTCTGTCACAAAGCTTAACCACAAGAACTCTAACATCCTCAATGGAGATTAAAAGCATTTTTCTAAAAGTTAGCGCCGAACTTGCTAGTTTTTCGTTACTACTTGAGCTTGCAAGCTTGTTTTCTCTTATAGCAACTATCTTTGTAAGCCCCTCAACCAGTTTTGCCACTTCATCACCAAATTCAGCCTGAACTTCGCTAAGTGTAACTTCAGTATCTTCAACTACATCGTGAAGTAGTGCAGCTATGACCATACTCTCATCTCCACCCATATTTGCTACTATTGATGCTACTAAGATAGGATGGATTGCGTATGGCTCGCCACTTTTGCGATATTGACCAGCATGAGATGTGACACAGCTATCTATAGCTTTATCTAATTTCTCGCTTCGTTCGCAAAGAGAAAAGAGCAGCGTTATAGCTTCTGAAACATTTTTACAAGGTAAAATTTGTTCTATTAGCTGCTCTAAAAAAAGACTATTTTCCTTCAACTATTGCCTCTAAGCCTATTTTGCCCTCAGCTACTTCAAGTAGCGCAATGTCAGCAAATTTCATCTTTGAAGTATCGGCTTCTACAAGCACTACTGCTCCATTTGCTAGTGCTTCTGCACGCTTTGCTACGATAAGTGAAAGTTTATATCTATCATCACCAACTTGTTTTAACGCTCTTGCTGTTATTTGTTCTGTTCTCATATTTATCCTTTTTAAAATTTATTTTACTACTGAGTATAGGGCTGCTTCTTCTTCATTTATTATTTTTAATAAATTTCCAGCCTTAAACATATTACAAACCAAAATCGGCAGTGAGTTATCTTTTGCTAAAGCTATGGCAGTATCGTCCATAACCTTGATATCGTCGCTCATTGCCTTTTCATAGTTTAGTGATTTTAAAAGTTTTGCATCTTTGAATTTTTTAGGGTCTTTATCATAAACACCATCAACTTTTGTCGCTTTTATGATCATATCTGAGCCAATCTCAATAGCTCTTAAAGTTGCTGCTGTATCAGTTGTAAAGAATGGATTGCCAGTACCTGCAGCAAATATAACAACTCTGCCTTTTTCCAAATGGCGCTGCGCACGTCCTACGATGAAGGTCTCACAGATCGCCTCCATCTTGATCGCGCTTTGCACTCTTACTTCAAGCCCGCTTCTCTCTAAAGCTTCACGCATCGCGATCGAATTTATAACAGTTGCTAGCATTCCCATGTGATCGCCACTTGTTCGCTTGATGATGCCATCTTTTGCGGCACTCACACCGCGTATAATGTTGCCACCACCGATAACGATGCCAACCTCGATACCATTTTCGACAAGCTCTTTTATCTCATTTGCTATAAATTTAAGCACCGCCGTATCTATGCCAAAACCATTTTCTCCCGCTAAAGCTTCGCCTGAAAATTTAACCAATACGCGTTTTCTTTTACTCATTGTCTTGCTCCTTAAAATTCACGCATTTTAGCCAAAAAGGCTTTAAATTTAGTTAATAGTACTTGCAAAGCGGCTATTTTGAGATAATCTCAAGTGGATCGATATGGTAGTTTCTTTGCGTCACTTCAAAGGTTAGATCGTTTCTAACTCGGCCTATAACGTAGCCTTTTTGTACGACTGAGCCTACTTTAACCGTCGGTGCGATCTGACTTAGGTGAGCGTAGATCGTGTGGATGCCATTTTCGTTTTCTATAATGACTACATTTTCAAGCATTGGAGTTGCTTTTGCAAATACCACTTTGCCATTTAGCACGCTTTTGACCTTGGCATCTGGCGTGGTTGAGCGAAGCGTGACTGACTCGTTAAAAATTTTTATGTTATATATTGGATCTACGTAGTTTCCAAATTTTTGCTTTACAGTGTAGCTATCAAGAGGAGCGATTGTCTTTGCACCTGAATATTTTTTGACTGAGCTTGTTTGATAGCCTCCACCCATTGGCTGGCTTTTTTCGCCTTTTTTGCCACCTTTGCTTGCAGCTGCTTTTTCTTGTTTTTCTCTAGCTGCACGTGCGGCTTCATCTTCTTGTTTTTGCATGATAGCAAGCTGTTCTAGCGTCTTTCTTAGCTCATCTTGCTGGGCTTGAAGCTTGGCTAGCTTTTTGCTGTAAATTTCTTTATCTCGTTTTAGTCCGTTTATAGTATTTTTTTGCGTACTTTCTAAATTTTGTAAGTCACTTTGCTTGCGTCTATAGTTTTTGATGCTTGAGTTTATCTCGGTTATTTTGTTTGATTTATTTTTTATCTTTTCGATCGTATCTTCATAGTTCTGGCTAAGTCTTTTAAAATCCTCTTTTGCTATGGCATTTAGCTTGGTTAAAATTTGAGATGAGATGATGCTCTCCTCGCTTTGCTTGCCCTCAGTTGCAGACATCAAAAGATCAAATGACAAATCCTCTGCAATAATCCTTATCATATTTTGCTCAAGCTCTTTTTGTGTGCGTTCTAGCTCTTTGTTTTGCTTAGTTAGATCATCAAGCTCGATAAGTGCTTTTGAAGCATTTGTCTCAAGGACTGAAATTTGACCCTTTAAATTTGTGATATCGCCACTTATACCGCGAAGTTTTTTCTCGCCATTTACGATATCACCAGCCAAATCATCTAGCTTTTTACTAAGCTGCTCACTCATCGCTTGACTCGATCTTAGCGAGTTTTTGGAGTCTTTGATCTTCTCTTTGGTGTTTGATGCAAAAGCTAAGCTAAAAGCTAGCAAAAATGTAAAAATTCCTTTTCTCATATCGTGCTTTTTCTAGCCTTACTCATCACCAAACTAACAGCAAAAATGCTTAAAAACATAGCCACGCCAAATAAAATAAAAATATCCCTTGAAGGATCAAGGCTAGGCAATACTACATCGATACTTGCGGCATTTTCTCTAAAAATTTCAATGCTAGGCAAGAAAAAGAAAAATGCACCGACTGCAGTGGTCGCAACTAGACTATCAACCATAGCTGATTTATAAAGCATGGCTGATTTTAGCCAAAAAGGTGCTCCAAAAAGCGTCATAATCTCGATGCGCTCTCTATGCTCAAATAGCCAAATTTTAGCCTGCTTAAGCATGAGCATGAGTCCAACCACACAAAGTATCACCATAAAAGCATACGATATGCTTTTTGCCAAATTTAGCATTTTAAAGACCTTATCGTGAGTCTTTGAAAATGTCTCAACCTTTGTGATGCCATCAAATTTTAAAAGTTTTTGCTTTAGCTCATCCATGTACTGCGGTGTCGGAAATTCGCTAAGTTTTAGTGAGTAAAATTTTGGTAGTGCATTTTGCAGTATGGATAAATTTTTAGCAGAGATGTCATTTGATAGGCGGTCGATGATCTTTTGTGGGCTTAGTGGCTCGAGGCTAGATAGAGTGCTAACCACTGGCTTTAAAATGGTATCGCTAAGCTCTTTACTTGAAACTATGACGATGTTATAGTCATTTCCCATGAGTCTTTCATAATCTCTCACAATCTTATCGGCAGTTAGACTAAACTGCACGGAAAACAAAAGTGCGATTAGCGGCAGGATGAATCCAAGATGATTTTTAAGCGATCTCATGCACGCCTCCATTTTCTATTACGAAGTGGCGGTATGGGATACGAAGCGTTGATGGGATATGATGCGTCACCACAACTACGCTAGTGCCTAAAAATTCCCTAGCTGATTTTAAAAGTGACCAGATGACGTCGCTTGAGTATTCGTCTAAATTTCCAGTTGGCTCGTCGCATAAGAGCAAATTTGGATTGTGCGCTAGAGCCCTTGCCATCGCTACTCTTTGCTGCTCACCACCACTTAGCTCACGAGGGTATTTATCAGCCTTGTGAAGCATATTTACATGTTTTAAAAGTTTAGCCACTTGCTTTTTGCTCACATTTTGATTGATGCCTTTGATGATGAGGGGCAACATGACGTTTCTTTCCACATTCCATTCATTTATCAAGCGATAATTTTGAAATATAATGCCAACTCGCTGCCTAAGCTCACAAAGTCTTTTATCATCGATGTCGTCCATTTGCGTCATGCAGACATTTAGCTCTCCAGCAAGAGGTGAAATTTCTCCATAAAATGATTTTAAAAGCGTGCTTTTTCCACTTCCACTCTTGCCTGTGATAAAGACAAAATCATTTGCATAAATATCTAAATTGACGCTATTAATTACGATTTCATCGCGTTCATAAGCTAGGCTCAAATTTCTTGCACTAATTATCTCTTGCATCAGCCAAATACTCCTTCAAAAGCTCGTGTGCAGCTAAATTCTCACGAATTAAGATCGGTTTTTTTATAAAATATTCGCTTTTTTCATCGCTTATTTTGATAAAACATTGCTCAGGTTTATTAAATGCTCCAAAAGCAACTTTTAGCAAAATTTCATCTTCATTTATGATATAAATTTCTTCGAAATGTAAAAAATAATCTTCTTTTTTGATGATAAAATTTTTAAAATTTTTAATGATATTTTTTACGCTTGTCTTTTCTTTAAAGCTAAAATCTCCAGCTAAAACACTCTCGCCACTTTCAACCTCACAAGTATAAACTACATCGTAAATATCCTTATCTTGACGTCTCCAGCGGTCTTCGTACTTACTAGTTACTTCTAAATTTCTATTTTTGAAAGCTTCTATCTTTGAGTTTGTAGGCTCTAAAAATTTACTCAAGCTAAAGTCGCAATACTCCTTGCTATCAGTCCTTAGCTCAAATTTACCGCCTACTTTTAGTATCCTCTCGCATTCAAGTGCAAATGCCGATGAGACCACGCGTCTATGCTCTGCTTTATCCCATGGCACTGGAAAATGTAAAAATACCCTATCGACTAAATTTGAGCCAATAAGCGAGAGTAAAAGTCTGGCGTCAGTGTTTATTAGACGCACATTTTCTAGGTCATTTGCCTTGGCCAGCTTTGCTACTTGCTCGATGCTTGGCTTATAGACTTCTATTCCAATAACTAGGGCATTTGGATTGTTTTTAGCTTGATAAAGCAAGTGTCTGCCAGAGCCAAAGCCAATCTCGATGAAAATCTCTTTAAATTTATCTTTTAGCTCGCAAAACGCTGGCACAAACTCTTCAAGGCTTAAAATTTCACTCACTTTTTTAGTCAAATTTGTCTTTTTTACAGCAAATGCTTGACTGATTACATCATTGCAATTTTGCTCTTTAAAAAGCTCCAGTGCCTCTTGTAAAAGGCCAACTTTGGCTGGCTTTGTAAGCTTTTCACCTTTTACGACGATGCCGCTTTTACCGGGTTTTACGACTAGAAAAAAGCTCTCTTCTTCATTTTTTGTGTAGATGAGCCTCTCGTTTCGCCCATTTGCCTGCCAAAGAAATTTGACTTTGTCATTACCAAATGGAAACGAGAGCTCTTTTAAAGACGAAGCGATGAAATTTGGCATTATTTTATGCTAACTTCTGCTTTTGATGACTTATCAGAGGCGATACCGTACTCATCGATAGCTACGACGCTGTAAGAATAGCTAGCTCCTTTTTGCACGCTATCATCTCTAAGTCCAGTACCATCTATGCCACTAAAAATTTTCTCACTTGCGCCACTTCTATAAACAGTGTACGAACTAGCTCTATCAACTGCACTCCAGTTTACATTTACGCCGCTACCATCGTAGCTAGCGCTAATATTTGGAGTCTTTGGTGCACCAAGCGTTATGCCCACAATCGGCTCTTCTTGTTTTAAGCTCTCAAGGCCGTCTTTATCGACTGCTGTGACCCTGTAATACCTTGTTGCCGCATTTGTGTTTATGAGATCCTCATAGGTGTTGCTAGTCGTTTTTGCCAGATATGTGTAAGGCAAAATTTTACTCACTGTTCTATAAACCTTAAAATAAGCAAAATCCTCAGCTGGTGCATAATCCCAAGTTAAAATTATCTTTTTTGGTGCATTTTTTGTTGCCTGAAGGTTTGTTACTGATTTAGGGTAACTCCTTTGTCGTTGCACTTATGTTTTGGCTTGGTTTTGAGACAACGCCTGAAGATGTTTTTACTAAAATTCTATACTCATAAGAACTTCCGGCTTTTACGTCAGTATCGATATACTCTGCATTTAGCCTGCCATTTACCTCTGCGATCTGACTAAATTTATTAGCTCCTGCATCACTTCTTTGGATGATGTAGCTTGCCACGGTGCTATCAGGATGCGGTCTCCAGATTACTTTCACACGTCCTGGAAGCCCTGTAATAGCTTGCGAAAATGGTACTGAGTCAAGCAGTGGCTTTGTAGTTGCTGTTGCGATCGTGCCCGGTTGAGAGATGGCGTTACTTGAGTAGGTTCTCATTTGGTATGAGTAAGTTGTCTCAGGTGCTAGGTTGCGGTCTACGTAGTGCGTTGCAAAGCGGTCTTTGATGTCTGCAACTAGCTGCATTTTTGAGTTTGCATCATTTGGATTTGAGCGGTAGAGATAGTATCCAACAACACTTTCATCGGTTACTGGATTCCATTCAAAACCAACTTCAGTCATGTCTGAAATAGTTTTTAAACTTGTAATCGTAGGTAGTGACATACTTTGCTGAGTCGGTACGCTAGAGCCGCATCCCGCTAAGAAAGCTGCTAAAAATGGTGTCAATATGCGTAGGGCAAATTTTTTCATCAAAAATCTCCTTGGGAATTTTTTTGTAAATTATCTGGTTAAAGTCATCATACGTTTTTGCGGTAAATTCTACCCTTTTGCCAGTTCTTGGATGGATAAAATAAAGCATATAAGCGTGAAGCATAACCCTGCTTATTTTATCGCCTTGGCTCTTAAATCCGTATAAATCATCGCCTAAAATATGGCGGTTTATGCTAGATAGGTGCACTCTTATCTGATGAGTCCTACCTGTAAAAAGTTTTGCTGCTATTAAATTTATGCCATTTTCGCTTAGTAAATTTACAAAGGCACTTTTTGCAAATTTAGCGTCCGCGACAATTGCTTTTTTTAGGCGATTGTTTGGATTTCTGCCAATTGGCTTATCGATGATGACATCCTCTTTTAGCGGCAGATCGGTGAGCGCTAGATAAATTCGCCCCATGCTTTTATCGCTTAGTTGCTCGCTAAGTTTTGCGTGGGCAAAGTTGTTTTTAGCAACGACGATAGCACCACTCGTGCCCTTATCTAAGCGGTGGACGATGCCAGCTCTTACGTCGCCGTTTAAATTTGAGAGCATAAAGCCCTTTTTATTTAGCCATTCAACAAGTGTCGCCTCTTTTACACTTGGAGCTTGATGAACAACGATTTGAGGCGGTTTATTAAGCACTATGAGATCGTCATCTTCGTAGATAATAGGGATATCAAAATTTACTTCATACTCGTTTTGTATCTCTTTTTTTGGGGCAAAATTTACGCAAATTTCATCGTTTTCACTTAACAAAAAGCTTGGTTTTGAGACTGGTTTTAAATTTACGCTTACGAGAGAATCTTTTATCAAATTTAAAGCTTGATTGCGTGAAATTTGAAGCTCCTGCGCTACTGCTACATCGAGTCTTGAGCTGTTTAAAACATTAAATTTAACCAAAATCAAAGCCTTGTTTGTGATATAATCTAGCCCAAAAATTAAGGTTTGCTTCTTGATAAAACTAGATCGGCGTATTTTAACACATTTTGATTTTATTCAGCCGTTTTTAATAATCCCAATCATCATAATTTCATATATCCTGGTTTCCGAGGCAAACGACATTTTAGCAAACAAACAACTTATATATTTTGGCATAGGTTTTGCATCATTTTGTGTAGCATTTTTACTGCCCATTAGGCGTATCGACTGGATCATTCCGATGTTTTACTGGGTCTGCATCGTGCTACTTTTAAGCGTTGATCTCTTTGGCGTTAGCAAACTAGGAGCTAGGCGCTGGCTAGAAATTCCCTTCGTTCACTTCACACTTCAGCCATCAGAACTGATGAAGCCAGCCTTTTTGCTGATGTTAGCTTATCTCATTAAACAGCGTCCTCCAGAGGCTAATGGATACGGAGTAAAAGATTTTTTAAGACTTAGTTTTTATATACTTTTGCCATTTGTGCTCATCATGAAAGAGCCTGATCTTGGCACTGCACTCATACTTTTGATAGTTGGCTACACAATCCTTTTTGTAATCGGCGTAAATAAGAAAATTTGGATCACTATCATCCTTGCGATAGGCTTTTTGGCGCCGGTTTTGTATGAAAATTTACATGACTATCAAAAAAAGAGGATTCACGATTTTATCGCTGAAGAGCCAAGCTATCACGTCAAACAAAGCATCATCGCCATAGGTAGCGGCGGATTAAAGGGCAAGCCAAAGGACGAAGCGACGCAGACACACTTTAAATTTTTGCCAATCGCCACTAGTGACTTCATCTTTGCCTACAATATCGAGCGTTTTGGCTTTTATGGTGGATTATTTTTGCTTGGACTTTATGGAGCGCTTATAACACATCTTTTAAGTTTAAATTACGGCCTAAAAAATGACTATTTTACGCAAGTTACCACCACGGGGATTGCTGCACTAATCTTCATTTATGTGGGTGTAAATGTCTCGATGACGATAGGTTTTGCACCAGTTGTAGGTGTGCCGCTACCATTTTTTAGTTACGGCGGAAGTAGCTTTGTTACATTTATGGTGCTTTTTGGAATTTTGCAAAATTTGCTAACTTTTAGATTTGATAGAACTTATAGTTTTATAAAAATTCGCTTCTAAAAATTTTCTACACAAGTATTAAACATACAGTTTTTACTCTATCTTTTTTTGTGTTTTTTGATGCAAGACTTTATAGCATTTATAAGATATTTTATATCCTCTTTTGTATGCGTATAGTGAATGCTAACGCGTACCCAGCCAGGTTTTGCTTCAAAAATGGTATTATCTTTTAAATTAAGCAAATCATGTCCATACGGCCCAGCACAATCACAGCCTGCGCGTGTTTGGATGCCAAATTCGCTACTTAAACTAGCAGCAAAATCATAAGGTGAAATACCTTTTACATTAAATGCAAAAATAGGCAATCTATCTAAATTTTCAGGGCAATAATTTATCACCTCATCTATATTTTCTAGCTCTTTACAAAACATCTCACCTAGCTCACATTCAGCTACTTTTATATTATTAAGTCCGATTTCGTTTCTTAGTTTGTAGGCTAAATTTGCACGCATTAGTTGCATTATCGGCGGCGTGCCACCCTCTTCTAAATTTTCAACTTCACTAGTAAAAATATGTGATGTCCTGCTTACGTACTTGACTGTGCCTCCAGCTGCAAATGTAGGCAAATTTTTACAAAGCTCTTTTTTGATAGCCAAAAGCCCACAACTCCCAACTCCTCCAAGTAGTTTGTGAGGCGAGAGAAACAGTGCGTCAAAATATCTGCAATCAACATTTTCATAAGCACTAAGAGTGGCCACATCAAGTGCTAAAATGCCATTGTATTTTTTGATTAGTGAATAAATTTTTTTATAATCGGTTTTAACGCCAGTGACGTTTGAAGCAGCACTAAAACTAGCTATTATCTTTCTTTTTGCATTTTGTTTTAATGTATTCTCAAGCATCACATAATCTATCTCATTATTTTCATCAAGCTCTATGCGTTTTATATCACAAAGCCCTTCTCTTAAGCTAACTTCAACAGAGTGATGCTCATAAGGGCCAATGATCGCTAGTGGCAAGTTTAATTTTCTTAAATTTGCTTCGCCGATCAAAGCTCTTGTAGCTGGTGAGATATAAATTCCCATTATCTCCTGAAATTTCTTTATCGCAGCCGTTGCTCCTTGACCAGTCGCAATAAGATAAAAACTATCATCAAGGCCTAATAAGCTTTTTAGCTCAGCTCTTGCATTTTCATAGCATTTTTGCGTTAATACCGCGCTTGAACTACTATCTGAGTGAGTGTTTGCGTAGGTTTTTAAAAATTTTAAAATTTCATCTTCAATGGGCTTATAAGCAAGACCTGAAGCCGTGTAGTCAAAATAGTAAAGACCCTCTTTTAAAATGATATTTTTTCTTACTTCATCGATATTTAGCAATGTTTTCCCTTTATTTAAAGCAGGGATTATAATTAAATTTTCATAAAAAGCTTGCAAAACGAGTGCCTTTTAAAGCAATAATTTTCTTTGTAAATTTTCTATATTTTTCTTTATCGTGCCATCTTTATAGATAGCGGATATTAAGGCGATCATGTCTGGCTTTGCCTTAGCAACACTTGCAATGTTGCTAGAGTTTATGCCTCCTATGACACACACATTCATTCCCATTTCTTTTGCCTGCGATATAGTTTGAGCCTTGCAAAGCGGTGCATTTGGTTTTGTTGGGCTTTTAAACATCGCTCCAAAAGCCACGTAGCTAGCACCATTTTGTTTTGCCCTAATGGCAAGCTCCAAGCTATCATAGCAGCTAACTCCTACGTAAGCATCATCCCCTAAAATTTCAAATGCTTCTTTTATGCTCACATCATCTTTTCCCAAATGCACAGACCTTGCCCCTATATGAGCAGCAAATAAAATATCATCATTTACGATAAATCTGGCTCCAAATTTTTCGCATAGGTTGAAAATTTCACTAGCTAGCCTCTCATCTTTGGGTATTTTTTTAGAGCGAAATTGAAAAAATTTCACCCCACACTCTAAAATTTCTTTAGTGTATTGCAAGGCTAAATTTTCAGGCATCAACACATCGTCGCTAATCGCGTAAATTTCAATCACTTATGCCAACTTTATGATTTAGTAGACGTTTGCCAAATTTTGTCGTAATTGCATTTTTAATAGCATTTAAAATGTATTTTTTGGCTAGCTTTATGGTCTCTTCTTTGGTGTATCCATTTGCTAGCAAGCAAGCCAGTGCACTCGCAAAGCTACATCCAGCCCCATGCACGATCTCTGGTTTTATTAGTGGCTCTTTAAATTTAAGCACGTCACCATTCTTTTTAAAAAGAGTATCTTCGCAAATTTCTGCAACCATGCTTCGCTTTAAGATCATATCGCAAGGCAAATTTTTAATATCAAGCTCCAAAACTTTGGCTTCATCGATATTTGGCGTAATAATGTCTGCAAATTTAAAAAGTTCTTTTAAGCTTGCTATCGCGTCATCTTCGAGAAGTTTTGAGCCTGATTTTGCTACGCAAACTGGGTCTATTACTATTTTGATGCCTTGCTTATAAAATTTTTCAAGCCAAGAACCAACGCAAGATATAAGCTCTTTATTAAAAAGCATACCAACCTTGATAGCGTCTATATTTAGCTCCTCATCTACCATTTTGATTTGTTCATTTAGATTTGTAACATTTGTAGCAAAGATATTGCTAACGCCATTTGTATTTTGTGCTGTAAGAGCCGTGATAGCCGTCGCTGCGTAGCAAGAAAACGCATCGCATGTCTTAATATCAGCCTGCACACCAGCACCGCCAACGCTGTCACTTCCTGCAATGATTAATATATTTTTCATCTATCTCCCATACAACCTGAAATTTCATTAACACTAAAAGGATCATCGACCTTCCAACTACTTGAATACTTTTTAATGCTATTTTTTAATGCGTCCACTAGATAATTCACATCTTCTAGCGTATGCGTATAGTGGAGTCCGACTCTGACCCAGCCTGGCTTGTGAGTAAAGAGTGCGTCTTCCTTTAAATGAAGCAAATCATGTCCATATGGCCCAGCACAAGAACATCCTGCACGCGTTTGAATGCCATATTCTTTGCTTAAAACTTTAGCTAGTTCATAAGGCGAAACACCAGTCACATTAAAAGAAAATATCGGCAAACGCTTTATGTTATTTGGATGATAGCAAGTAAGCTCAGGAATTTCTGCTAGTCTTTTCTCTAAATACTCTCCAAGCTCGCTCTCGTTTTCATATATTGCCTCAAATCCTATCTCATTTCTGAGTCTATAAGCCAAATTTGCTCTTATGAGTCCTAAAATAGGCGGAGTGCCGGCCTCTTCTAGCTGTTCACTATCTTTTACAAATATAGCATAGTTTTTGCTAACATAACTTACCGTTCCACCACCAGCAAATGTCGGTTCATCTGAGTTTGCGAGTATCTTTTTTATAGCAAGAAGCCCACAACTTCCTACTCCGCCAAGCAGTTTATGTGGCGATAAAAAAAGAGCATCAAAATAGTCACAATCAATATTTCCATAAGCACTAAAACTTGCAGCATCAAATGCCACAATGCCGCCATAAGATTTTATAAGAGTATAAATTTTTCTATAATCGCTCAAAACCCCAGTCACATTTGAAGCCACACTAAAAGTTGCGATGATCTCACGACCAACATTTATCCTTAAAATTTGCTCCAAATGATTAAAGTCGATCCCTCCGTTTTTATCAAGCCTTATACGCTCAACCTCACAAAGTGCTTGCCTAAAGCTTATCTCATTTGAATGATGTTCATAAGGTCCAAGCACCACAAGCGGAGAATTTTCATCTGCTTTTAATGAATATCTTTTTTTTAACGCTGGCGGTGCATAAATTCCTAAAATTTCTTGAAATTTCTTTATCGCACCGGTAGCTCCATTGCCACAAGTAAAAAGATAAAAGCTCTCATCAAGTCCTAGTAAGCTTTTTAACTCACGTCTTGAATCTTCATAAATTTGAGCGGTTTTATAGGCATTTGATGAGCTGATAGAGTGTGTATTTGCGTATGTTTGAAGTATTTTTGCTATCTCATCTTCGATAGGTTTATAAGCTAGCCCTGAAGCTGTAAAATCAAAATAATAAATGCCATTTTTTAAAATTATATTTTCTCTAATATGCTCTAAATTTACCAAATCACAACCCTTGTTTTTTGCGTAGCATTATAGATTACTTTAGCTAAAATATACTACAATGCCCAAATAAAGGAGCCGATATAAAAGCTTTAAAATCAACATTTGAGCGAATGAAACACCTTGATATAAATGAACTTATTAAATTTCATCTCGTCTTTGATGAGTTTGATTTAAAGCACTCATATTATGATGTTTTTGAAGCGATCGAGGCTGAAATTTTAAACAATTTCTTAGCCTTGATGCCAAAATTTTACTTCGAATCCGATACAAACGATGCTATAAAATCTGCCCTCATAAAACTCGCACGAAGCGATAGAAAAAAATTTAGCGTAAATAAAATTTTACCTCAAAGCCTAGCTAGCAAAGTCTACGCAAAGCTTTTTGAAAAGAATTTTTTACTGCTAGAAAAAAGTAGAGAAGTACTGCCAAAAAGATCAAAAAACCAAATGCTAAAAAAAGAAGAAAGGGGCTATAAAGTTGAGGATAAAATACATTTTAATAGCCATTTTTCAAGGTTTTGGTTTAGATTTATAGAGCCAAATTTAAGCTTGCTAAAAGCTGGTAAAAATGATGAAATTTTAGCCATTATAAAAAAGGAATTTGACGAATATGCAAGCCTTGGATTTGAAATTTTATGCGGTGAACTCATGGCAAAAAAATTTCTGATTAATGGCATATTTTTAAGTAGCTTTTGGAGCAGGAATATAGAGCTTGATATGCTATTAAATATAGGCGGCAAGATCATAGTCGGCGAGGCAAAATACAAAGAGAGAAAGGTTTGTAAAAACGTGCTAAATTTACTATTAAAAAAATGCGAAAAACTAAATATCAAGCCAGATATTATTGCTCTTTTTTCAAAGAGTGGATTTAGTAGTGAGCTAAGAAATTTAAAAGATGAAAGGCTAAGGCTTTATGAAATTAGCGATTTTGAGGAACTTTTAAAATGAATGAACACGATATCCAAGCTGGCTTAAAAAGCCTGATAGAGCAGACTTATCTGATAGAAAACGAATATAAAAATTTAACATCATCTTACGCAAACTTGCAAAATTTCATTAAAGATATTGTAGAAATTCTGCCAAATGCTATCTGGGTGTTAGATGAAAATGATGAGATTTTTTTACAAAACTCAGAAGCAGTAAGACTTGGTAAAATTTTTAAAGAGATACCAAAAAAAGAGGGCGAGATAAATGTAGATGGGCAAATTTATCTTTTTAAAACAAGCTCTAAAGACAATAAACTAATAATCTCTGCAACAAACATAACAGTAGAAAAACGCACCGAGCGCCTTGCCTCTATGGGCCAAGTAGCAGCTCACCTAGCCCACGAGATCAGAAATCCAGTAGGCTCCATCTCGCTTTTAGCTTCAACTCTACTTAAAAGAGCTGATGAACGCACAAAGCCTATCGTAAATCAAATACAAAAAGCTACATGGCGAGTCGAACGCATAATCAAAGCCACTCTACTTTTTACAAAAGGCCTTAACATAAATGCACAAATTTTTGACTTTTCGCAGCTTAAAAAAGAGTGCGAAGAGGCTATAAATTTTTACGACTATTCAAAGGATATTAAATTTAGCCTAGAATTTCCAGATGGCAAATATACGGGCGATCTTAATCTACTAGCCATTGTCTTTCAAAATATTTTATTTAACGCTATTGATGCCATCGAAGAGAGCGATGATGATGAAGGAGAGATCATTTTAAGCTATGAAAAAACACCGAGTGAGCATAAATTTATCGTTTACGATAGTGGCGAGCCTATCAAAGACAAAGCCATAGTTTTTGAGCCATTTAAAAGTAGCAAGCTAAAAGGAAACGGCCTTGGGCTGCACCTTTGCTTACAGATAGTGCAGGCTCACAAAGGCAGTATCGAGATCACACTAAATCCAAAAACATTTTGCATAAATTTACCAATAAAGGAGAAAGAATGAACATACAAAACGAACTTGAGGCTTTTAAAAAATCTCTTCAAACGCTTGATTTAAGAGAAATTTCAAACGATGGAGCAAAAAACGTTGCATTTATCTGTATCGATATGATAGAAGCATTTGCTGGAAGTGGTGCGCTCGCTAGTCAAAGAGTGGCCGCCTTATCAAAAGGGATCGCGACACTTTTTGATAGAGCGTGGAAAGATTTTGGTTTTAGAAATTTTATCCTTATAGAAGATAGGCACACCAGTGATTCAAAAGAATTTGAGACCTTTTTACCTCACGCTATGCTCAATACAAATGAGATAAAAACTGTAAAAGAGATAGAGGATCTAAGCTTTTTTAAAGAGTTCAAGACATTTTATAAAAACTCTTTAAGCATTGCGTTTAATAAAGAATTTGAGAAATTTTTAGAGCAAAACCCACAAATTGACACTTTTATTGTTACTGGAGATTGCACTGACATGTGTGTTTATCAGTGCGTTAGTTATCTTAAGCTACGAGCCAATGAATACAATAAAAAATCAAGAGTTATCGTGCCGTTTGATCTTACGCAAACGTACGATATACCAGGACACAATGGTGACTTTTACCACGAGATGTTTTCTCTTCATATGAAGCTAGCACTTGGTGCTGATGTGGTAAAGAGTATTAAATTTTAAAGCGTACTTGAAATATTTACGAGCCTATTTAGCTCGTCAAATTTAAAGCTAAGCTCGTTTTTATTCGCTAAGATCTCATTAGGACTTTCGCTAAATTTCATATCACAGCTTAGCAAAAGTCCTTTGACAAGGATTTTGTGATCTAGCTCGTAAGTGCTTAAACACTCATTTACTACGCTCAAAAGCTCATTTGCTAGCACTGGCTCTTCAAAGACCATATCCGCTCTAAATGCTACATACGCCGCTCCGCCCTCGTACTCTATCCTATAATAATTTTGTTCATCAAAAGCGGCGCAAAGAACCATACTAATCGTGTGACCATTGAAATTTTCATCTAGCTCAAATTGTGGCGTGCTAAATGCACTAAGCCCAAATTTTTCGCCAAACTCACGTGCTTTATTTGCAAGCTCAAGTAACCGCTCATCAAAGCCATTTATATTTTCATAACCCCAAAGCCACGTATTTGACGAGAAGCTTTCAGAGCCGATAAACTGCATGTCAAACTCACGCCCATTAAAGTAAATTTTGCCACTATCAAAATCAACCTGCCAGTTGCTACCTTCAACAAGTAGCTTAAATGCACGTTTTTGAAGTAATGTCGCTTTGCCAACACATGCGCTAAAAAGCTCGCTCCAGTTACTTTTATCTACGCCGAGCTTATCTAAAAACATTGCTTTCCGGGCCTTAGCAAGCTATTGCTTGAAGTGCTTTTTCTTTAAAGCTATCATTTACAACAAATTTTGTCTTATAGACAAAAATTTGAGCCGTACTTTCATTTTTTATCTTAATAACAAGACGCTTATCGTTGTTTGTGCCACTTTTTATATGTTCGTTATAGCCAAGATTATAAAGGTTAGTGATCTTATCTTTGCTAAGCTCACTAAGGCATAAAAGCACCTCTAGCTCAGCATATTCTCTTGCTCTTTGAGGCGTGCTAGCTTCTTCATTTTTAGAAAATTTAGAGTTTTGTTTTAGCTTTCTTGTCTTAAAGTCTAAATTTTGTGCATCTTCTAGGCTATAAACCTCGTTTAAATTTGTCCTTACAAATTGATCATCTTTTGTGATATTTATCCTAAAAGCATAAGGCAGGTCGCGTTTTGCTTCATCTTTTACTATATCTTCGATGTTGCCAAGCTCTCTTTCAAAGACTGCGATCTCGATATTTCCATGAAAATCAAGCACATTTATAGTGCCCATTTTCTTGCCACTTTTGGTTATCCTTGTGCTAAAGTCTTCGATCTTACCAACGACTAAAATTTCAGCACTTTGTGGCAAGCTCTCAAATTCTGAACTTAGAGTGTATTTTATCTTGTTGATCTCGTCTTTATAATCATCAAGCGGGTGGCCTGAGAGGTAGATACCAACGCTCTCTTGCTCAAATTTTAAAATTTGTTTGATGTCAAATTCATCATTTATCGTGACAAAATTTATCTTCACATCGTTCATACTCTCATCTTCGCCAAACAAGCTCTCAACTGCATTTTTACGGATCTGAGCAGCACTTTTGCAAGCTTCTATGATATTTTCTACATTTTGCATAAGCATCTTACGACTAAAGCCAAACTCATCAAAGCAACCAGCTTTTATAAGGCTTTCAAAGACCTTTTTATTTACTTTGAATGGATCGATCCTTGAGACAAAGTCGTCCATACTCTTAAACTCGCCATTTGCTTCACGCTCAGTGATAATGTTTTCAATAGCCGCTCCACCAACGCCTTTAATCGCACCAAGCCCAAAGATAATGCCGTCATGATCGCCATTTTTAACGACGCTAAATTCTTTAGTTGATTTGTTGATAGATGGCGGCAAAGTATCGATATTTATACGCTTTATCTCATCGATATAGCGAACGATCTTATCGACATTACTCTCTTCACTTGTAAGAAGCGCGGCCATAAATTCAGCCGGGTAATAGGCCTTAAGATAAGCCGTCTGAAATGTGACGTAGGCGTAAGCTGCGGAGTGAGATTTATTAAAGCCATATCCTGCAAATTTTACAATTAGCTCGAAAAGATCGTCTGCTTTTTGTCCATTTAGCCCTTTTGCCTCAGCACCTTTTACAAACTCACCCTTTAGCCTATCCATCTCTTCTTTGATCTTTTTACCCATCGCACGGCGTACAAGGTCCGCCCCGCCAAGGCTAAAGCCGCCTATGGCTTGAACGATTTGCATAACTTGTTCTTGATAGACGATTACGCCATATGTTGGCGCAAGGATTGACTCAAGCTCTTTAAATGAGTAGGTTATCTCGGCCTCGCCATGTTTTCTTTTGACGAAGTCATCAAGCATACCACTTTCCATCGGTCCTGGGCGGTAGAGTGCTAGCATCGCGACGATATCCTCAAAGCAGTCTGGGCGCAAGCTAGTTCCTAGCTTTCTCATGCCCTCACCCTCGATTTGGAAAATTCCTATCGCTTGGCCGCTTTGTATCATTTTATAAACATTAGAATCGTTTTTATCGATCTGCTCCCAAATGATGTCCTTGCCAGTTCGTTGTTTTACCAGCTTTATGGCATTATCGATAACCGTTAGTGTTTTTAGTCCAAGAAAGTCAAATTTTATTAAATCCACATCCTCAAGATATTTAAGGCTATACTGCGTAACATATCGATCTTCTGGGCTATTTGGCTGACGAAATAGCGGAGTTTTGTTCCACAGTTCCTCATTTGAGATAACGACACCTGCTGCGTGCTGGCCGGCGTTTCTATTTAGCCCCTCAAGATCAAGTGCAAATTTCCAAATTTTAGCTGCCTTTGGATTTTGACTTATTAGCTCAGCTATCTTTGGCTCTTTTTCATAAGCATCTTTTAGCGTAATACCAAGTTCATCAGGTATTAGCTTTGCCATCGCATCGGCTTCGGCGTAAGGCATATCACAAACTCTAGCAACGTCTCTAATGACACCTTTTGCAAGCAATTTACCAAAGGTAATAACGCCAGCAACGTTAAATTTTCCGTATTTTTGCGTAACATAGTCGATGATCTCACCACGCCTACTTTGACAAAAATCTACGTCGATATCCGGCATGCTAACACGCTCTGGGTTTAGAAACCTCTCAAAAAGTAGGTTGTATGGGATTGGATCAAGGTCAGTGATCTTTAGCGAGTAAGCAACCAAGCTACCAGCCGCAGAACCACGTCCTGGGCCAACTGGCACGCCTCTACTTTTAGCCTCATTTATGAAGTCCCAAACGATCATCATGTAGCCTGGAAAATTCATTTTATTTATGATGCCAATCTCTATCTCAAGGCGCTTTTTGTATTCGTCATGTAAATTTTCAGGGACAAATTTTAGCCTCTCTTCAAGCCCTTTTCTACATTCATACTCAAAAAAAACAGCATCGTTTTTAAAGCTATATCTATTTTCAGGCTCTGGAAGTGTTAAATTTCTCTCTTTAGCATACTCAAGTGTAAATTTAAAATTTGGCGGAGTTGGGTTGCCAAGCTTGATCTCAAGGTTGCACTTATCCACGATCTCTTGGGTATTTTCTATCACTTCAGGGATATCTAAAAATAGCTCACTCATCTGCTCTTTGCTTTTTACAAAAAACTCATGGACGCTGTGGCGAAGTCGGTTTGGATCATCTAAAGTTTTGTTCATCGCGATACACATAAAAACCTCATGAGCGTCGGCTCGCTCTTTAAAAGTGTAGTGGGTATCGTTTGTAGCGATAACCTTTATGCCAGTCTCTTTGGCGATGCGCAAAATATCATCATCAATGCGTTTTTGATCGCCGATGCCGTGACGCATGATCTCAAGGTAAAAGTCATCTCCAAAAATTTCTTTATACTCAAGCGCGACCTCTTTTGCTCTCTCGTAGCCCTTTGCGCCAAATTTGACGTTACGATCGCTTAAATTTAGATGCCAACTCACCTCGCCTTGCAAGCAAGCAGAGCTACAAACCAAGCCCTCGCTGTGCTCTTTTAAAATTTTTTTATTGATACGAGGATAGTAGTAAAAGCCCTCGATGTAGCTCATAGAACTAAGATACATTAAATTTTTATAGCCAGTCTCGTTTTTGGCGATTAGTATAAGGTGAAAGCGCTGTTTAGTACTCTTGTCATCAAGCTGCTCGCCGTTATGCACGTAAGCTTCGATGCCAATTAGCGGTTTTATCCCCTCTTTTTTCATCGCCTTGTAAAAATCTATCGCTCCAAACATATTGCCGTGATCAGTAATCGCGGCTGCTGTGTCGCCTCTATCATGAAGTACGTGAGCTAGCTCTTTTATCTTGTTTGCTCCGTCTAGTAGGGAGTATTCAGTGTGTAAATGTAGGTGTGTAAAGCTAGAATTTTCACTCATTTTTTATCCTTTTTTAATGAGTGGATTTTACAAAATTTTGGCTAATAAGGTGCTTGATGAAATCTTAATGGGAGCTTTAAAATTTATAGAATTTGTAGTTTGTGGCCAGAAACGAAGCGCGCTGTCATCTGACGCACTATGCTATTAAGGTCTTGTAAATTTTAAAATTTCATGAACGAGTAATTTCGGCTCTAAAAGTTGAGTTAAGCGGTCAGTGAAGCTAAAATTTAGTAGTCAATCCTTGCGAGTGAATGGAATTTTAAAATCTATAAAGTGAAAAAGAATTAGATCGCGGACTAAGCCGCAATCCATTATAAATAAACTGGGATATTTGTGTGTTCTAAGAAAAATCTTGATGTTCCGCCAAGCACCATTTCCATAAGACCATTTTCACCATATCTGCTAGCAACGATAAGATCAGCATTTCTATCAATAGCTGCTTTTAAAAGCGCTTCACCAGGTATCATCGTAGTAGCAATCACTTCAAAAGTGGCTGATATGCCATGAATTTTGAAGTACTCTTCAAGCTTTTTAAGATTTAGTTCAGCATTATCGCCAAGGCTTGCTTTTGAGGTAATGCACTGAACCTTTTTTGCCTTTTTTAAAAGATCGATCGAGCCTGTTAATGCCCTTGAGCTTTGCGTCGTACCAGTCCAGCTTACAAGGATATTATCGGCTTTAAACTCACGCATTTTTCTAGGGATTACAATCGCATTTTTACCACTTTTTAAAACAGCTGACTCAAATGTGCCAGTGATCTTTCCATCAAGTGGCACAGCAGCCACCACTAGATCGCAAAATTTACTCTCTTGCTCCACTATCGCGCTTCTTTTGCCACTATGAATAGTAAAATTTGCAGTGCAAACATCTTCAATGATTTCACTAGTTACTTTTATGCCAAGCTCAGCACAAATTTTATTGAAAATTTTTTCATTCTCTTCATGCTCGACAGCTAGTTCAGATTTAGCTGATTTTAGAAATTCCTCAAAAAGCACTCCTCCACGAAGCGTCATTTTCATATTATAAACTACGCTTGGATCAAGCTGGCAAGTCATAATTTCCATATGTGTGTTAAACCACTGAGCAACCTTTAGGGCACCATAAATTCTTGGCTCGATATCGTCTCCAGCTCCTATTGGAAAAAGCAACTTTTTGTATTTCATAATCTGTCCTTTAAAATTTATTCAACCAAAGAGAGCGAAATTTTATTTCCTTTTTGCTCGCTCACACTTACTTTGACCTGATCGCCTACGTTTAATGGGGTTTTTATCTTTGAGATGTGAAGCAAGCCATCAATGCCATCTTTTAGCTCGATAAATACACCAAAATCAACAACACTCTTTACAGTTCCCAAAAACTCATCACCGATATTAAAATTTGGTTTTGAACGCTCTTTGTCGTGTTTAAACGGCTTTTTGCCAAATGAACGTCCATTGTCTTTTGAAGTGATAGAGATGATGTAGTCCTTTGCGGCATCGACATTTTTCTTTGCTCCACCTGCGATTTTTACCTCGCCTTTTTCTCTATCAAGATCGATTGAGACTTCAAATTTCTCAATGATCTCTTTTATGGTTTTTCCAGCTTGTCCGATGATGTCTACGATCTTGCTTGGATCGACACTAAATAGTTCAAGCTTTGGAAGCACATCTTCATTTATTTCTATATTTTTATCCGCTTCTGTCATCAAAGATAAGATATGCTCTCTACCACGTTTTGCTTGATAAAGCGCCTCTTTTAGCACTTCTAAACTAATGCCACCAAGCTTAATATCCATCTGAAGTGCCGTGATACCATCGCTTGTGCCTGCTACTTTAAAGTCCATATCGCCGTCATGATCTTCAAGTCCCATGATATCTGTTAGCACTGCGTGTTTATCGCCTTCAAATATTAGTCCCATAGCGACACCTGCGACAAGTTTTAAAGTATTTACGCCAGCTGCTCTAAGTGCGAGAGAGCCACCGCAAACGCTAGCCATCGAGCTTGAGCCGTTGCTCTCTAAAATTTCTGAAACGACTCTTATTGTGTATGGCGAAGCTAGATCGATACTTGGTGCAAGGGCACGTTTGGCTAAATTTCCATGTCCAAGCTCGCGTCTACCAGGAGCTTTTAGTGGACTTGCCTCGCCTACGCTAAAGCCTGGGAAATTGTAGTTAAACATAAATTTCTCTACAAAAGGTACTTTTTCAGTTAGGATGTCATACATTTGAGCGTCACTGTCAGTGCCAAGAGTAGTGACAACTAGGGCTTGCGTCTGTCCTCTTGTAAAGAGGCATGAACCATGGGCATTTGGAAGCACATTTGTTTCGATACTAATAGGCCTAACCTCTTCAAGACCACGCCCATCAGCTCTTACGCCTTCATTTATTATCTGCTCTCTTACGATTTTCTTTTTATATTTACCAAGGACATTTGTGATAACAGCCTCGTCCCAACCCTCTTTTTGTGCTACCTCATCGCTTGAAATTTGTTTCGCGATCTTGCTAAGTTCGCTCGCACGCTCGCTTTTTGCCATTTGATTGATAGCATTTTTGACTTCAGCTTTATAAAATTTATCAATATAAATAGCGATATTTTCATTTTCTATCTCAGGTTTTAGATCAAGTGCAGCGTCCTCTTTTTTATGCTCTTTGAAAGCTTCTTCATAAGCACTGCTAGCTCTTAATATCGCTTTACCAGCAAAATCAATCGCCTCAACTATCATATCTTCGCTAAATTCATTCATTAGCTGTTTTTGAGCCATACTGTCACTTAAGCTTGGATCTATCATCGGCTCGATTGCAACCATCGGGATAAGCTGCGTAGTTTGCTGAGGTAAGCTTCTCATTTCGATCATCAAAAGCTCATCTTTTGTTCCAGCTACATAAAGATCGATCGCACTCTGTTTTAGTTCAGAGTTGCTTGGGTTGATCACAAATTTTTCATCTATATAACCAACTCTAACACCACAAACTGGGCGATTTACAGGGATGTCGCTAAGATATAGTGCAACTGAGGCTGCATTTAGACTTACAACTTGTAAATCAACCTCAGGATCGGCTGAAAGTACCATTACAACTATTTGAGTTGGATATGCGTAACCTTTTGGAAAGAGCGGTCTAAGAGATCTATCGATGATGCGAGCTGTTAGCGTTTCAAAGTCGCCTGGCTTTGTCTCGCGCTTAACGTAACCACCTGGAATTTTACCAGCGGCGTAAGCTTTTTCGATGTACTGCACCGTTAGAGGTAAAAAATCCTCCTCAACTTGTGTGTCCTCTCTTGCAACAGTTGCTAAAACTACGGTATTTTTTACCCTCAAAAGCACTGCTCCGCTAGCTTGTTTTGCTACTTTATTAAGGTCAAAAATTTCAACCTGATTATTGACTTCTATACTATATTGCATTATTTTTATCTCCTTGTTGTTTTTGTAACGGCAAATAATAAGGGCTCTCTTCTAATATTGACATGATACGCTCACTCGTAGCTTCGATCTTTTTCTCGTAATACGAATCCACATCAATAAAATCAACGATCTTGTTTATCGTGTAAATTTCATCAACCATATCATTTAAATTTGTAAAGACATCAGTAGCAATCACTGGCGTTGCGTATGAGATGGATTTTACCTTCACATCAAGCAATGTCTTTATGCAAATGAGTGCCGTCATACCAGTCTCGCACCCCTCATCGATTAGTAAAATATTTTTATCTTTTAGCTCTCCTATCAAATTTCCTTTTCGGTATTTATAAACGTTTTTTAAAATTTTCTCTTCATATTTTCTATGTGCTTCGCCGTAAATGTAGTCATAGCTTATATTAAAGGCTTTTATAAGTTTATCATTTAACACTATATCTTCTGTTTCGCTAACTATTGCAACGTCGCATTCGCTATTATTTGGCGCAGGTATTGGCTCGCTAAAGAGCATCTCGTAGCTTAAATTTAAACTTCTACAAACCGCATCTGTGAGTATAACTGACTCAAGCGACATACAAACAACTATCGTCTTTTTATCTACGAGCTCTTTTTTTGGCAAAATTTCAATTAGCTTGCTAGCTGCTTCTAATTGATCCTTAAATTTAGCCGTTATCATTTAGTTGGCACTCGATTTTGTACTGCTTTGCGAAAAGTCATAGTGCAAACCGCCCATTGGATAGAAATTTATCGTGAAATAAATACCATTTTTTCTAGTTGATGCTGAGCCGTTTATTGTTGTAGTTGGCTCGACATCTTGTTGATAAATTATCCCGTAATTCCAGCATTTTCTTTGATGAAGCACGCCAACTCTCCAACTTTTTGTGTAACTTCGCTCGATATCATATTGCCAGCCGCCAATAAGGCTGTATTGATGAGGCAATTTTACTCCAAGACCACTTGTAAAATAGCTATCTTTTGTTGCACTATTTTTTATTTTGCTATCATTTTTCTTCATGGTGTGAAGCATATTTAGCCAAAATAAATCATTTGTGTATGAAAATCCACTTTGTATCTTTTTAAGCTCTTTACTCTTGTGTGAATACTCAAGCTTATTATAAAGGCTTAAATTTTCAAATGGATATAGATAGATAGCATTTTTTAAATTCGAATATTCATCTTCTTTTGTGTAATATCCTTGAGAAATACTATGTTTTATAATCTTTCTACCATTAGAGTTAAAGAAATACTGAGTCAGATAACCAGAAATTTCTTCCTTACTCTGCTCTTGAGTCAAGAAATTTTCATATTCATTTAGATTTTTATCATAGATAAACTCATCATCCAAATTTCCTTTTCTATAGCCTGGCAGTAGGTATTCGGCCCCAAAATTTAGAGTGTGATAAAAGCTTTCATACGCTTTTGCAAGGTCAGTGTGAAGGGTAAATTTGTGGTAATTATTTACAAAATTTGTATGTTTATCTTCTCTTTTATCATCAAATGAATTTATCTTATTCTCGTAATTTATTCTTGAAGCGTATAGATACTCGTAAAATGAAAACGTTAAGCTATCATCAAGCAGTGGCACATGCACTGAAGCTGGAAGCGTAAATTCATACTGAGTCGCTCTAACTCCTATTTTTCTATCATATCTATGTGACTGAAGATCGAGTGAATATAAGATATTTGGCAAGACAATATTATCTGTAAATTTATGATACTGAAGCGATGGAAGCTCTTGAAGCGTGTCTTTGTTCTCATTTTTTGAGCCAATCTTTTCAGTGTCTATGTAGTATTTTGCATAAGCACCAAAATAATGATCGTCATTTGCGATGAAGTAGTTAAATTTAGAAGTTACAAGCGAATCATAATCATCATCCCTGCCCTTTAAATTTAAATAATCTATATCATTTAGCTTCGTTGCGTCTATCCAAATTCCCTCTTGTAAATCCGCTTCGCTAAGGTATCTTATAAGCTTATCTCTTTCGTATTTTAGTCCAATGCCTTTATGTGTTTTATTTTTTAGTTCGGCCTTATTTGAAGTCTCTCCTTTTTGCTTGGCTTGGTAGCTGTTTTTATCAGTAAATGAGCCAAAGCTGATTTCGCCCCTTGAATCAGGCGACTCAGTAAATCTAAACGCACCATAAATTCCAGCACCTCTGTTTGTTCTTATCTGCGGATCAAGCTCGAAGTCCCACTCATTATAAGGCGCAAAATAAATCGGCTGCTTGTAATAAAAGCCTTCAGATTTTCCGTATCCAAGATCAGGCGGTAAAAGACCTGTTCTTCTTGTGGTATCTGTTGAAAAACCAAAATATGGCAAATAAAAAACTGGCACATTAGCTATACGAAAGACTGGGTTAAAAAGATGTAAAAATTTGCTTTGTTTATTTAGCATAGCTGAGCTTGAGGTGATGCTCCAGTCAGGATCTTGGACATTACAGCTTGAAACCATCGCTTTTTTTACTCTATAGTACTCACTGTCAGAGCTGCTCTCATCGCTTCTCATCCACACTTCCATGTCTTTATTCATCATAAAAAGCGATTCAAAAGCAGCGTCATTATTTTTTAAATTTAGCTTTGCATAGTTTGAGCGAGAGACTTCACTCTTGCCCTTCATCATGTTGACGTTACCAAATAGCTCGATAACCGAATTATTTTGATCATAAACTGCACAATCAGCTGTCACAAGGTAATCTTGTGAATATACAACGACGTTTTTGTTTGCTGTTACGATGCCTTTATCTTGCTTTACATCATCAGCCAAAAGCTGCACATCTTGCACAGCTGCACTTAGATTTAAAATACAAACCGGAACTAAAAATAAAATTTTACGCATTTATCACCACTGTTTTTGCTATTTTGTCTTGCCAAGTTTGCCTAGCTGGATTTGCAAATGCCCATGCAAAACCAAGATAAAAACAAGCTTCACTAACCAACCTAAAAATCGCTCTTACCAAGCTTGAAATAAAATTTGGTCTATCTAAAATTTCTACATTAATGCACATCGTCTTTGTTAGCATTTGTCCAAGGCTCGCGCCATAATACCAAACAAAAAATGTATGATAAATAATCTTTAGTGCGACTATTTGCCAAAAGAAATTTAAAGTCAAATTTCTGGCTTCATCATAGCTCATAACCGACAAAAAGGCATCCCAGTAAATGATCAAAAACAAAAAAGAAACGATGCATTCATCAATTGAATAGGCTAGCACTCTTTTTGAAAATGGCGCTAGCGAAATTTCTTCTTTTTCAAGTTTTTCAATTATCTGCATACTCATTTTAATGCCTGCCAGGCAATATCTTTTCTATAATGTGCTCCATCAAATTTTACATTTTCGCAAAGCTCATAAGCTCTATCACGTGCCTCTTTTATGCTCTTCGCAGTGGCCACGCAGACTAATACTCTGCCACCATCTGCATAAATTTCTCCATTTTGCTCGCTAACACCAGCATAAGCGATGTGAACATCTTTTACATCATTTAAAACTGAAATTTTAGCTTTTGGACTACTTTTATACGGATAGTCCTTACTAGCCATTACGACACCAACTGCAAATTCATCTTTTAAGCTAATAGGCTTTAGCTCGCCCTTTGCAGCATTTAGTAAAATTTCGCTTAGATTTCCGTCAATTAATGGCATCAATACTTCGCACTCAGGATCGCCAAATCTGACGTTAAACTCAAGCACATAAGGCTCATTTTTCACGATCATCAGTCCCACAAAAAGTACTCCACAAAACGGACTGCCCTCGTTTTTCATTCCTTTTAAAGTTGGCTTTACAACCTCTTCTTCGACCCTTTTTATCAGCTCTTTTGAAGCAAGTGGACTTGGAGCATAAGCACCCATGCCACCAGTATTTGGACCTTCATCGTTGTCAAGTAGGCGTTTGTGGTCTTGTGCCACTGGCAAGCTTACAAAATTTTCGCCATCGCAAATGGCAAAAAAGCTTAGTTCAAAGCCGTCCAAAAACTCTTCAACTACCACAAATTTACCAGCATCACCAAAGCTAGCTCCGCTTAGCATGTCACTAACTGCCTCTTTGGCTTCCTCTTTAGAATTTGCGATTATAACGCCTTTTCCAGCGCAAAGTCCGTCAGCTTTTACGACCATCGGCGCGCTTAAGGTATCAATAAATTTAAATGCTTTTTCTTTATCATCTGTGTTTAAATATCTTGCGGTTTTTATATTATTTCTAGCTAAAAAATCCTTCATATACGCCTTGCTAGCCTCAAGTCTAGCAGCTGCCTTGCTTGGTCCAAATATAAGCAAGCCCTCTTTTTTAAAGATATCCACTACGCCTTCACTAAGCGGTGCTTCAGGCCCTACGATAGTTAGGGCAATATCATTTTGTTTAGCAAATTTTGCAAGCTCATAAAAGTCTTTTATCTTTAAATTCTCGCCAAGGCGTGAGGTCGCACCATTTCCCGGTGCAAAGTATAAATTTATATTTTTTTCTTTTTTTAGTTTTAGAGCAATGGCGTATTCGCGGCCGCCACTTCCTATTATGAGAATATTCATTTCATCTCCGTAAATTTAAAAACCCGAGTGGGCGTCGCATAGAAGAGTGGCCCATAAACAAAGCCAATCTTGCAAATAGATGGATACCAAACGGTTGCAACTTCTCGCCTTTTCAGACTCAAACGAAGCCACATCACAAGGCATCCATACCTTTTCGCTAACAAAAAAGTGTTGGACCCCGTAAAATGCTGACTCGCTTCACTCAGGCAATAAAATTATATAAATTCTTTGCTTAAAGTAATGTTTTGGCAAGCGCGATACAGGCGTTTATATCTTGACTTTGGCTCACTATTGGCTCGGTAAATTTTAGCTCTTTTGCAGTGACCTTTCCAATGCTTATCACTTGATAACTCTCATCCCAACCAAAATTATTAAGAAAATTTTTGACATTTAGTGGAGAAGCAAAGATCAAGATACTATTTTTTGGTGGTTTTAGCTCCATTTTGCAAGGATTTAAGACATTTTCATAGGCGACAATCGCCTTTATATTTACTCCGCCATCTTGTAAAATTTCTAAGAAATTTGAAGCGCTATCTTTACCTTTTAGATAAAGAACCTTTTTACCTTTTAAAAGTGGCAAAATTTCTCTTGCAAAGTCATCTCCGTGAGCGTTCTTTCCGGTATAAATTTCACTAAATCCAAACTCTCTTGCGGCTGCCGCACAACTATTTGCGATGGCAAAGACTGACAAATTTATAGCTTTTATATTGTTAAATTTTAATGCATTAAAAACATTTTTAGAAGTAGCTACCAGCACATCATAGTCACTTAATTTTAGTTCAAATTTTAAAAACTCGATCTTGCTAACGCTTAAATTTACAACGCCCTCATCAGTCATTTTTGTATTTGAAATAAGATAAATTTTACGCACCTCTTTTTAACCTAAAAAATGATATCAAAGCAAGTAATGTGCAAACTAAAATAACAATAGAAGTCGAATAAAATATATCACCAAGCCCAACTAGCGGAGAGACGACGCCGCCTAAGAAAAATGGGCAAAATCCAAGTATCGCTGAGGCTGAGCCAGCGTATTCTCTGCCTTCGTTCATAGCTAGCGATGAAGCAGTTGGTAAGACAAATCCTGTAAAAAGAAGCAATAAGAAAAATGCGATAATGACGCCGATCACTTCAAATTTAAAACAAAGCATGAAAGCAATAAAAACGCTAGCAAACAAGGTACCAAAAAGCCCAGTTTTTAGTGCTTTTCGCTCATTTAAAAGACTAGCAAGCCTTGCTCCTATAACAAGCCCTAAACCATTTGAAGCAAAACAAAAGCTATAGCTTACTGGGCTTAGAGAATAAAATTCTTGAAAGATAAACGAAGATGACGCTATATAGGCAAACATCGCACCCATCGCAAATGTCTGAATGCTTACAAAAAGCATAAATTTTTTCTTTCTTAAAATTTTGCCAAAAACACTATAAGTCACTAGCAAAGGCATTTTTAAGCGATTTGACTGACTTAAGCTCTCTTTGAAATAAAAATTTGCGATAAAAAGCAAAATACCAATGATGGTTAGCGCCATAAAGATGCCGCGCCAGTCGGTAAATTTAAGTAGCAAGCTGCCACCAATTGGCGAGAGTATCGGAGCAAGACCATTTACAACCATCATAAGACTAAAAAATTTAGTCATTTCATGACCCTTATAAAGGTCGCTCACAACGGCTCTTGAGATGACTAAGCTGCCGGCACTTGCAAGCCCTTGAATAATTCTCATAAAGATAAAAAACTGGATATTTTGTGCAAAAAATATAAAAATAGTGCTTATCGTATAGACGATGAGCGAGATGGTAAGGGGCAGTTTTCGGCCAAATTTATCACTTATTGGGCCAACTATTAGCTGACCTATGGCTAAGCCTGCCATTGATGTCGTGATCGTTAATTGCGTAGCTGTAACACTTGTTTTAAACCACTCGGTAATAGCCGGAAGTGCTGGCAAATAAAGATCTGTAACAAATGGTCCAAAGGCAGAGAGAGCGCCTAAAAATAGCAATAAAAATAGCTTGGAATTTTCTTTTTTCATAGTTTTTCTTTTTTTGGAGCGATTATATTATGGTTTTACTTTTTGCTTTATTAAGTATAAATTTACTATTGTTATTATAGAGAAAAAGCCCTAAAAATAGGGCTTAGTATTACATTTTGTCTTTAGTGACGATTAAGAGCATTTTAAATTTATCTTTTATCTTTAATCCGTGTGGTATTTTGCCTGGTAGTACGATGGTATCGCCTTTTTTGATATCAAAATGTTCATCACCAATAGTTAGCTTCATCTCGCCATCAAGTGCAATAAGTAGCGCATCGCCTGGAGCTGCGTGAGTTGAGAGCTCTTGGTTTGTGTCAAAACTAAGTAATGACATTGAGCCGTTTTCGTTCTTTACAAGCGTTTTGCTCACGATTTTGCCTTTTTCGTATTCGACTGCATCAACTAAGCTAAAAATAGCTGCCTTAGGTAAATGATCTATCATTAAATCCTCCTTAAAATCAATTGAAATATATTTCGTTGGTTCATTAAAAACTAGCTTGCGCCACACTTTTTTCTCTATCAGGCAAGCTTGCTCGCCACCTATATGCATCTGCTTTTCGCCGTAGTATAGGCTAGCACCGCCCTCCACAACCCATGCGAGACTGTCACAAAACAGCATCTCATGATCTAGCTCCTCGCCCGTATCAAAAGCAAATACATCGACATGAGCATTCTCGCAATCAAAAATTCTCTTACTAACAACACTTTTTGCGACGACTTTCGTATCGGCGTTTAGATTGTAAATTTTACTCATTTTTCTTCCTTTCGTAAATTTACACGTCATTGTAGTGAAAATTTTTGGAAGATTTGTTGATAAGAATTATCTATTTTTGAAAAGCCAATAATAAAAAAACAAATCATAATTTCTTTAGTATGTCAACTTCATAACTACTTAAATCTATTTTTTCAAAATTCTTTTTCACATATTCAATAATATTGTTATTGGGCATATCTTTAAACTTTTTTAACGTGGAGGCGGGAACTCCAAAATCTAAAAGTATACTTAACTTATTATCCACCCCTTCATGTTCCAGAATAGAAATAAATGCAGAATAATTAGCGGCTTGTTTGCCATTGAGATAATTTACAATACTTTCTAATACACTAAGCCTTTTAGGTATTTCGAATTTGGCTTGATTTCTGATAAAACCAAATACTTTTGAAACCGATAAGTTAATGATACTCTCTTCATTCTTACCTCGATTGGCATCTAGCGTATGCTGATACTTAATCTCATTACTTATAATAGAGTGCAAATTTCCACTCTGGATTATTTGATGGCATTTTTGAGCTAAGAATTTATAACTATCTCCCTTATTGCCTTCCAATAAATAATCTACCACATATAATGTACGAGATAATGTTTTATAAGTAGGAACTGGTGCATCCCAGCTCAATTGATTCAATATCTTTTTTCTACCCTTTAAGCAATTATAAAGGTGCTTTTGCTTTTCAATACTATAATAGTTCGATTTAAAAATTTGCAATAAATCTGCAGGTAAATCTTTAATTAATTCTTCATATATTCTTCTCTTTTGGTCTTTTATATCTTCATTATTTAGATTAATTAAAATTTCACTCTGCAGACTATCATCTTGAGTAACTATGGGCACATCTATATTTTCCATCTCTTGCCTTGGAGGATCATCAAAACAATATACTTTTCCAGTATAGTATTTCATCATTCTTCCGGCACGCCCCTTGATATTATTAAAATCAAAATAAGTCAGCTTGCTTGTGCCTTTGCGCATATCATATATGATAATGTTTTTTGCGACAGTGTTTACACCCTCTATTAATGAGGTAGTTGCAAATAATATATTTATTTTATTGTTATTAAAATAGTCGAGTTGAGCATTAACAATATGCCTAGGATATTGACCGTTATGTAAACCTATACCTTTTTGTAAGTATTTTTTTAAATTCCATTTTACGGAAACGTTTTCATCAATCCATTCAAAAATTGGGAAAGTATTTTCTGTGCCTTTTTTATTATCTCTAATAAATTCATTTGACAATTCTTCTGCTTGAGCAGGGGATTTAACATAAACTATAGTAGGCTCACTTAAACTATTTAATAGCTCAAACAGCTTCATTTTCCTTTCTTCCTTGGAACTACAGCTTATTTTTTCCAATTCTTGTCTTACTAATGAATACTCCGTTTTAAAGAAATTTAGACTATATTTTTTAATAAAATCATTATCAACGTTATCTACCGATGGAGTCAATAATATTAATTGCGGATTTCTAAACATTACTTTGTAAAATGCAATGTTTAATTGGCTGACTCTATCGTCGTGTTTATGGTTTGATATTTTATAAAATTCATCAACTATAAATAAATCTATATTGTTAATTTTGGGTAAAATATCTAAAACTCGCTCACTGGTTAAAATAAACAAGTTGTTTGTTTCATTTATATCCTGGCTTGTATTAACCACGATATTATAAAAATCTTGATAATTTTGGAGCTTTTTTCTAGTTTCATCAATTAGTGCCAATGTCGGCTGAATAATTAATATATTGCTATATTTTTTTCTTGCTACAAATTCTTGTATTAGTAAGCTTTTACCAAAACTAGTAGGTGCGGAGATAAGTAAATTTTGTCTATTTGAGATTTTTTCCTCTAATACCTTCTGCCAGTAGTGAAACGCTACTCTATTATTTTCAAAATCGCTTATAAATTTAGATTTGTGGTACTCGCACCTAACTAATGCAGCAGTATTAAGCAATTCATTTTTATCTTTTAAATATGGATAAAAACCAAAACTTTCAATTAAATCAATAAAAACAGGTCTTATATTTTCATTAACGTACTTCCAGTTTTCTAAGACCAAGATCAGGCTATCCATATCTTCATTGTCCGAAATTTCTTTGGCTATTTTAAAACTCTTATTTAAATCTGACAAATCTAAAATTTCAAACATTAATTCTGCTCTTTTTTTAATTTTTCGTGTAGCTGCTTTACTAGCCCAAATTTACTTTCTACCGGAAATAAAAATAAATTTATTTTAAGTCTATCTCTATTGCCAAAATCTTTAATTTTTTGATCAAATTTTTTTCTAGTATCTTTTGCAAATTTCTCCAATATATCTTTAAAATCGTTATGCGTATTTCCTGAATCGTTAAATTTAAAATTGTCTAAAATTTTACTATCAAATAGTGCAAAAAAGCAAGCATTTATATTTGATAGTCTTTGTATAAAAGTACTAGATTTAATTAATTCTCTTATTTCATCACTCACTTCTTTATCATCATAATAATCGCTTAATCTATTATTGATGATTGCAAATTCAGAATCAAAAAAATTAACATTAAAATGCTCAAATAAATCATTAGCCAGATCCTGTAATGCATTTGATAGGCTTTTATAAAATTTACTCTCACCTAACCAGAGTTCATTCTTCTCTTTGTCATAATGAACCGCATCAAAACCATGAACCATTCCGTTTGGACTATCTTTAAAATATATTTTGGATATAAGTTGTGGTTTATTAAATTGTCTTTCCAGTAAATAATATAGTATAAGCTCTCCAAATTCGCCACGCTTTAAATATCTATCTTCTGCATCCTTATCTGCCGATATGAAATATTCGTTAGCTTCTTTAATCTCTTTAACTTTATAAAGCAACTCCATGCCGTCCCTAGTAGCTTTTCTAGGACCAAATTCCGATGAAATCTCTAAAGCTCTTTTTTTACCAAGTGCAAAGAATGGAATTTCATTAAAAATTTCCTCATTCCACTCATCTATTTTTTGATATACCCGTCCTTCATCGTTTATATCAAAAACAATATGAAAGCAATACGTTTGAATGCTTTCATACTCATACTTATTTGTTAAATAGTTCAAAATTTAAGCCTGACCAAATTTTACTCCCACTCAATAGTTGCAGGTGGCTTGCTCGAGATGTCGTAAACTACGCGGTTGATGCCATTTACCTCGTTTATAATGCGGCGGCTTACGTTTTCTAGCAGATCGTACGGCAGGCGTGAGAAGCTTGCAGTCATGCCATCGCTCGCATCGACCACACGCACGCAAACAGCGTTTTCATAAGTGCGGTTATCACCCATAACACCAACAGAATTTACATTTAAAAGTACGCAGAACGCCTGCCAAGTTTTGTTATACCAGCCAGTGCTCTTTAGCTCATCACGCAAGATCACATCAGCTTTACGAAGTAGTTCTAAGCTTGGCTTATTTACCTCACCCATTATGCGAATAGCAAGGCCCGGTCCTGGGAAAGGATGGCGAAAGACTAGATCTCGGCTTAGTCCAAGCTCAAGGCCTAGCTTTCTAACCTCATCTTTAAAAATTTCTCTTAGTGGCTCTATTAGCTCAAATGTCATCCAATCAGGCAAGCCTCCAACGTTGTGGTGGCTCTTTATCGTCTTGCTTGAGCCAACGACTGAGCTTTCGATGATATCAGTATAAAGAGTGCCTTGAGCTAAAAATTTCACATCGCCATGTTTTTTAGCCTCTTTTTCAAAAATTTCTATAAAGGTCTCACCTATGATCTTGCGTTTTTTCTCAGGATCTATCACGCCAGCTAAGCGGCCAAGGAAGATCTCGCTCGCGTCTATGCTAACTAGCTCAACACCAAGCTTTGTTCTAAATGTAGCTTCAACCTGCTCTCTTTCGTTTGTTCTAAGAAGTCCGTTATCAACAAAGACAAGGATCAAATTTTCAGGCACAGCAGCCGCTAAAAGTGCCGCAGTCACGGAGCTGTCCACACCACCGCTAACTGCACAAAGTACCTTGTGAGTGCCTACTGTTTTTCTTATCTCTTCTATCTTATTTTTAGCGAAGCTTCCCATATTCCATGTGCTCTCGCAGCCGCAGATATATTTAGCAAAATTCTTTAAAATTTGTGTGCCATACTCGCTGTGTTGTACCTCTGCGTGAAACTGGATCGCATAAAATTTTCGTTTATCATCGCCAAAAGCACAATAAGGCGAATTTTCACTAATAGCGATCACTTCAAAGCCCTCTGGCAAGTCCTTTACATAGTCACTATGACTCATCCATACGATTTGTTTTGAAGGTGTATCTTTAAATAGCTCATGCTCTTTAATAACATTAAGCTCAGCCTTGCCATACTCTTTTTGATCAGCTGCTAAAACCTCAGCCCCATGCGTGTGAGCAAGCAGTTGCATACCGTAGCAAACGCCAAGTATAGGAATGTTTAACTCAAAGACGCCGTTATCGCAAAAATAAGCATCTTTAGCATAAACACTAGCTGGACCGCCACTTAAAATGATACCCTTTGGCTCTTTCGCCTTTATCTCACTAAGCTTTGCATTAAATGGCAAAATTTCAGTGTAGACGCCCTCTTCTCTTAGCCTTCTAGCTATTAGCTGAGTGTATTGCGAACCAAAATCCAAAACTATAATCGTATTGTTCATTTATAACCTTTTAAAAATAGATATGAAAAATTTCAAACTGCACATACCAAACAATGATCGATACGATATATCCTAGAACCACCATCCAAGCGTATTTCATATGTGCACCAAAGGTATAAATTCCTTTTAATTTACCCATTACTCCAACACCAGCTGCTGAACCAAAGCTGATCATCGAACCGCCGATACCAGCAGTTAGTGTCACTAGTAGCCACTGACTCATTGCCTCGCCTGCATCAGCTCCCATTGCTGGATTTGCTTTCAAAACAGCTGACATAACAGGGACATTATCAACGATCGCTGAAAGGAATCCAACGCCGATATTTACAGCAGTTGAGCCAAATTTATAATAAAGTGATACAGCGTAATTTAAAAATCCAGCAAAATGAAGAGCGCCAACTGCAGCTAAAATTCCAAAGAAGAAAAATAGTGTGTTGTTTTCGATCTTTGACATATAGTGAAATACATGCATTGGCTCTTCATTTTTGTGAGCTTTTTTGAAATAGTAAGTATAAAGACTAAGTAGTGAAAAGCCAAACATCATGCCCCACATCGCTGGCAAGTGGAAAAGCTGATGCATCATAACTGCACAAAAGATAGTAAATGCGCCTATAAAAATAACCGCTTTACCGCCTTTTTTCATAACCACTTTTGGCTCATTTGCCACATCAAAATGTGGTGCAGTACTTGGCACTACACGAGAAAGTAAAAATGCCGTTACAAACCAACCTATGATAGATGCTGGGAAAAGTGCGAAAAAATCGACAAACGGCGCTTTTCCAGCAGCCCAAGCCATAAGCGTAGTGATATCGCCAAATGGACTCCATGCTCCACCTGCGTTTGCTGCAACGACAATGTTTATTGCGCCAGCCACTAGAAAATTTGTATTATTTCTATCTATTGTTAGAAGAACGGTTGAAAGAATAAGCGCTGTTGTTAGGTTATCAGCCACTGGGCTTATGAAAAATGCCAAAACACCAGTTAGCCAAAATAGTTTTCTATAAGTATAGCCTTTTGATACGAGATTATATTTAAGTGCGTTAAATACGTCTCTTTCTATAAGTGCTTCGATAAAAGTCATCGCTACCATCAAGAAAAATACGATCTGAGCGATCTCTAAAATCAGGTGATTTACCTCATGTTCAAGCGAATGCACATCCATGCCATTTATAAGCATATAAACACCGATAAGTAGAAACATAAATGTACCGATAAAAATAGCAGGTTTTGCTTTGTCGATATGGAAATTTTCTTCTGCTGCTATGAAAAAATATCCAACAACAAAAATTATAAGCGATAAAATTCCTGCCCATGTAGTAGTTAAGTCAATAGCTGCGGTTTCTCCATCAGCACCAAAAGCCATCGCGAAAAATAAGCCTAGAAGTCCAAAAAACCTCATTATACTCTCCTTGTAGAATAAAAAATCTTGGTATATTACTTAAATGAGCCTAAAAATTAGGTTAGTTAAAATTATTAAGCTTACATTACATTTTTATTTAAATAAGAAAATTTTACTAGATTTTGTTTATCTTGTCAGTTTTCTTTTCTTTTACTGGAGCATTTCCATAAAATGGATCATCTTTATAGCCACAACCGCTAAATGCAAAAAGAGTAAAAATTAAAATAAAAAATGATAAGATAAGCCCATGAAAAACGCTAAATTTTTGATAAATACTATTCATGAAAATCCTTTGTATAAAGAAAAATTAAGCATGGCAAATGAGTGCCAACAGCTTTTAGAGCTTATGGGGAAAGCAAAACGATTTTATATAGCTTTTTGCTACGTTAGAGAAGGTGTTTTGACCTTTGTTCTTACTCATCCCACCGGGCTTTTAGAGCTTAGGCGTGATAGTAGTATAAATGATATAAAAAGGTTATTAAAAACCTTTTGCAATTTTAATAAAAATAGCGTTTTTAACAGCATTCTTACTCCAAAGCCTCTTAACGAAATCAACTATACAAAGAACAAAAAAGAAGAAAATATAAGATTTGTCGTGAGCAAATTTTTAAAATTTTTTAATCAAAAAGAGCAAAGTACCATCTTTTATGCGCCAGTTAGTAAAGGCGAGTTTAAAAATTTAGCAAAAGACGAGCAAATACACCAAAAATTTGAAGAGCTAAGAGAAATTTTGCTCAACAAAAATGAGCAGGCAAGATGCTAATAGACGAGATAAGAACGCTTCCAAACGAGCCTGGCGTATACCAGTATTTTGACGCGCAAAATAGACTCTTATACGTTGGCAAGGCCAAAATTTTAAAAAATAGGGTCAAAAGCTACTTTAAATTTACCCCAAGCCTAGCTCCGGCTGAAAAACTAAGCCCTAGAATTTCAAAGATGATAAGCGAGGCGGTGCATCTTGAATACATCGTCACGCCAAGCGAAGCAGACGCTCTAATACTTGAAAATTCTTTCATCAAGCAGCTTAAGCCAAAATACAACATCTTGCTTCGTGACGACAAGACCTACCCTTATATTTTTATAAATTTAAATGATGATTTTCCAAGATTTGAGATCACTAGAAAGGTGGTAAAAGGCTCGAATATCCGCTATTTTGGGCCATATTTTAGTGGAGCTAGCGAGCTGCTTGAGGCACTTTATCTAAATTTCAACCTCGTTCAGAAAAAATCCTGCATCAAAAGCAAAAAAGCCTGCCTTTTTTATCAGCTAAAACGCTGCTATGCCCCGTGTGAAGGCAAAATTTCAAAAGAAAACTACGCTAAGATCGTAAACGAAGCTATCGCGGCCTTACAAAATCCAAATTTACTCATCGCTCGCCTTGAAGAGCTCATGCTAAACTACGCCAAGGCCGAAGACTACGAGCAAGCAGCCGCGACTAGAGATAAGATGCAAACGCTTAAAAATATGCAAACAAAGGTCGAGGTCGATCTTGCCAAGCTTGAGGACTTTGAGGCATACTCGGTCGCTTGCGTGCACGATATGATCTGTGCGGTGAGATTTAGCGTGCAAAGTGGCAAGATAACTGGAGTAAAAACTGACATCGCGCAGGCTAAAAATGCTCAAAAAGATGAGATAAACGAGGCCTATAAGCAGGCTATTTTAAAAAGCTTCATAGCTGAACAACCGATAATTAGCACCAAAATTTATGTGCATGAGAGCTTTGAAGATAGTGAGCTGGTGGAGGAAATTTTAAACGAGAGATTTGGACGTAAATTTAGCATCACATGCCCAAAAATAGGCGATAAGCGTAAAATTTGTGAGATCGCTACCAAAAACGCTGAAGTTAGCATCGAAAAATATCTAAAAACGCACGATAACGTGCTATTAAACGAGATAAAAGAGTACTTTGACCTAGCTCACACGCCTTACGTGGTCGAGGCTTACGACAACTCACACCTTTTTGGCGAGGCAAGTGTCGGAGCGATGGTGCGCTATGAGCATGGCGAGTGGGCAAAGCAAAACTACCGCCATATGCACCTAAGCTCTAAAAACGACTACGATCAGATGAAAGAGAGTTTGACAGCCAGAGCACTTAGGTTTGACAAGCTTAGCCCGCCTGATCTTTGGGTTATTGATGGGGGCGAAGTGCTTTTAAACTTAGCCTGCGAAATTTTAGCAAGCAGTGGCGCAAACGTCGATGTAATCGCTATCTCAAAAGAAAAAATAGACGCCAAAGCTCACCGCGCAAAGGGCGAGGCAAAGGATAAAATTTACACAAAAAATGGCAGCTTTAGCCTAAGCACGAGCGATAAAAAGCTTCAGTTTTTCCAAAAAATGCGTGACGAAAGCCATAGATTTGTCATCAGCTTTCACAGAAAAACAAGGCAGAAAAATGATATGCAAAGATCAATTCTAAAGCAAGCTGGCGTATCTGAAGGAAGTATCGCGAAATTAATCAGCTTTTACGGAAGTTTTGATAAAATCAACGAAGCGAATTTAGACGAAGTGGCAAAAATAACAAACAAAAGCGTAGCAGAAAAGCTTGCAGTGCTCAAAGAAGGAAATTTGAAGTGATAATATATGATGAAAATTTAAAAATATCTGCGATAACGCAAGATTCACTTGAGCTATTGGGTTTTGATAGTTTAGATGACTTTTTGTTGCGATACAAAGATATAAGCGAGCTAGTCATAACAAGCCAAGAAAGTACAAACTACAGCTTCTTAGAATTTTTACAAAATACAAAAGACAACAGCGCTAGAGTAAATTTAAAAAGAAAAGATGGTGGTGCTATCTTACTAGAAGCGAGATTGCAAAATGCCATTTTAAAAAATGGTGAAAAATTTTTTATCGTGCTTTTAGAGAAGCAAGACATAATAAACAACCAAAATCTAATAGCAGCAGTAAAAGTAAAACCTACATTAAGACTGCCTGTTTTTAAACTAAACGCATGGTATCTTTTTGACACACAGACACAATCACTTATCGATGATTCCTGGTTTGAAACATCGCTTAAAATACTAAATTTAAATAAAAAAGATTTTGCATCCTACTTAAATATCTTTTTGCATAACGCAAGAGAAATTCTTATCCAGATCCAATCAGCCATAATCGCAAAAGACGAGATAATGCTCAAAAAATACGTAGATGAGATAAGGGAAGCTGCATTAAATTTAAAGCTTAATAACCTTGCAAATGAGCTTAACGCTTTTTTAGATAACAATCAAAATGGAAAAATGAAAGAGATGTCTCTTTTTACCAAAAGACTAATTGAGATAGAAAATATCGTCAAAAAATATAGCAAAAAGAGTATCCATGAAAAATAATAAATTTTATATATTGTTAGCGCCAATAATAATTTCAGCGATCTTTTGCGCATATAGTGGAAATGAAAGCTATAAAAAATTTACAGATCTAAAAGATCTAAATGAAAAACTATATAAACAATCCTTAGTATTTCAAACTATAAGATCTGTAATACAAGAGCACGATACGCTAATAGGCAAAAGCCAAGAAGATATAAGAAAGTTGCGAGATAGCACCTTAAAAAATACACAAAAATTTATAAATTCTATAAGAAAAGACGATCGCACCGAGATACGAAATGTAAATAAATTAAAAGAATTGCTAGCAAATCTCAACCAAAATGATAAATTTGATGAACTATTTTACGAATTTTTCCAAAATATAAATGGAGAAATAGATAGCGATTTTAAACAAGATTTAGACCGAGACTTTCCGCTTATAATAAAAGCTTATGCCACAACTTTAAGTAAAATTTACAATCAACTCTCTTTAGCAAACAACACTAAATACTACGTAAAAAATATCTTTATAAATGGCCCTTTATTTTCAATAAACAATAATGTGAGAGAAAATATATATTCCGTAAAAGACAACGCGCCAAATCTTGATATGCTTCCAAAAAGTGAGCTAAAAGAGAATATTTACAAAGACTTTAACCAGTTTGAAGCCAACTATCAAGCTAAAAAAATAAGAGAAGCTAAAGCCAAGATCGCATTTTCTGAAAAACTAAATATCGAAGATATTATCTTAATCAAACAGTATGAAGATGATAAATTTATACTTTTATTAGATAGTGCCATAAACATAAAAAATGAGCTACTAGAACTTACCGAGAGCGAGAAAATAAGCTATGGTATAAAGACCTTTTTTGAGTTTTTGCTTTGTGGCTTGCTCATTTTATCTTTGCTTAGCATTTCTGCTAGGTTGAAATTTTTAAAGGTGCTTATCGATAAGTCAAAATACATATCAAACTATATCCTATCATCAAAAGAGACAAGTGCGGATAATGCGATATCAAAGCTCATAAAAACTTATGAAGATCTAAAAGAAACCTATATAAAAGATAGCAGCTTTTTTCAGATAAAAGATAGATATATTTTATCAGTGAGCAAGAAGTTAGAGTCCATTAATAAAGAAATTTTTACATCGACTGCGGCTTTAAAAATAGAAACAAATAATAGCAAAAAGCAAGCATTTATAGACACGATAGAAAAAAATGCAAATATCATGACTTCGCTTTATAACAATGCTAAAAATATCTCAAATGTTAAAAAATATAGCGAATGCAATAAAACCGAGATATTTGATCCTCAAAAAAGCTTTGAAGAAATTTTGCAAGCAAATATCGTCTATTCGCAAAGCAAAAAGATAAATTTTATAAGCTACCTTGATCCAAGCCTTACAAATGAACTAGAAGGAAATCTAAATTCATTAAAAACCGCATTTAACTCTATCTTTTTGGCATCTTTATCAATGTCTTTAAGACATCAAAATATTATCATCACTATCAAAAAAGTTCAAAAAGAGTTTGATAGAAGTGGACTTTGTTCTGTAAGCTTTAGCATAAAAAATAGCTCAGCTGCCATGAGCGAAAAGCAAATTTCAGATATATTTTCAGATGATGAGAATAGCTTAAATAATGATGAGAGCGAGTTTTATCTAAAAATCGCTCAAATTTATTTAAAAAATTTAGAAAGTAAGCTAGAGATTAACTCGTTTCCAAGTATCGGAAATGAGTTTAAATTTGTAGTCATTTTTAAAACAACATCAAACTATAAAGACTTTGATATAAAATGCAATCATAAATTAGCATTCTTGCAAGACGTAAATATCGCTTACAACGAAGCTTTTGAGCAGACCACAAAAGACCTTGGGCTCAAAGTGGATATGCTAACAAGTACTAGTCCATCTATTACAAAAAATTATGATGCTATATTTTTAAGAAATACCAATAAGCAAGGTCAAGATATTAAAAATCCGCTCATTTTAAAAGATCCATTAACTCCATTAAGCATCACAAGGCTACTTTGCTTAGGCGAAGCTGATATTATGAATAAAAATTTAAACGATAAACCAAAAATTTTAATCTGCGATACTAACGAAATTTACATAGATATAACAGCAAGTGGCTTTAGTAAATTTAACTGTGAAGTTGTTGGGGTTTGCAATAAAAAAGATCTAAAACAAGCCATAAAGCAAGGCGATTTTGACCTTATATTTGTTGGCTCAAAATTTTTCGAAGCTGAAAAAAATAGCCTTCAAAAAAATCTTGATCTTATAAAAACAGCCATACAAAATGCGAAAATTCCAATTATACTAATGCTTTCAAATACTTCAAATATAGATGGAGAGAGTGTCAAAGAATACTTCAATGCCTATATAAAAACGCCAATAAATAGCGACGAACTGGCTCAAATTTTTAGAAAATTTTTGCCAAATTTTGGCGAGATTGCAATAGATGAAAACTATCTGGCAAAAAGCGAAAATATTATTTTATTTAAGAAATCGCCAATGGAAAATAAAATATTTAGCTCAGCTTTAGGGGAATTTTACAACACACTTGAAACCACAAATAGCTTTGATGAGCTATTAACAAAGATAAAAACCAAAACTTACGGTATCGTTCTTATAGATGAAAACGTAAAAGGCTTCAACTATGAAGAGCTAACAAGAGTTGTTGATAAGATAAGACAAAGCCAAAAGATTGATACAAGAGTGCTGATATTTGGCACACAAGAAAGAAGTGAATTTCCTTTTGTGAAAGTGCTAGCCAAAAATATCACAAAAGCAGAGCTTTCAGCTACCGTAAGAGAGCAAATCGATTCTATGGGCACTAGCTACGCTAAAAGCTCCTATGAATTTATTAAGTTTAACGCCTAAAACTCTTTTGCGTTATTTTTAAATACATTTAGCACGCTTGCTCGCTTATGACAAATTTCAGCGTATTCTCTTTCGCTTTTTGAGTCATAAACTATACCAGCTCCAGCCTCCACAAATACATTACTAAAGCCATTTTCACCTGACACAAAGATGGCTGATCGAATAAGAATAGCAACCTGAGCATCGCCATTAAAATGTAAAAATCCAATGCCACCGCCATAGATATTTCGCGCAGAAATTTCAAGCTCATTGATTATCTGCATAGCTCTTATTTTTGGGGCTCCACTTAGTGTGCCAGCCGGAAAGATACTAGCTAAGACGTCAAAAAGATCAAGCCCTTTGGCGCACTTGCCATAGACATCGCTTACGATATGAATTACTTTTTCATACTTTTGGATATGCATCGCATTTCTTACAGCTACACTTTTTGGTTCTGAAACCCTGCCGATGTCATTTCTGGCAAGATCAATTAGCATTTTATGTTCAGCCAGCTCCTTTTCGTCACTTAAAAGCTCATTTTCAAGTACCGCATCTGCATTTGCATCGCTTCCTCTAGGCCTTGTGCCTGCGATCGGAGCTACAAAAATTTGCTCGCTTTTCATCTCAAAAACAAGCTCTGGCGAAGAGCCAACCACATCACCATAAGGTGTAGGAAAATGAAACATATATGGGCTTGGATTTGTAAGTGAGAGCTTTTTATAAAATTCCAAACTGCTCATATTTGTTGAAATTTCAAGCAATTCACCAAGCACCACCTGAAAGACATCGCCACTTCTTATATACTCTTTTGCTAACTCAACCATATCCTCAAAGTGTTTCTTTTCTTTACCAAGATCAGTTTTTATACTAAATTTACTCTGCTCTTTGCTTTTGTTTTCAACTTTCGCATCAAGTAAAAAGTCATAATATTTTTTCTTATCTCCATAAAATGTATAAATCTTACTCATCTTGTCAAAGTGCAGATAGGCTTTTGCATCGGCATAGATAAATTTTGGAAATTCGTACTTTTTAGCTTTCTCTTCTCCGATATATTCAAAATATCTCACACCATCATAAGCAAAAACACCAAATAGACCTGCAAATGGAGCTAAAGATTTATTACGATTTGTATCAAAATAACTTCTAAGTCCATAAAAATCCATATCCTTTTCATCGATGTATTCGCAATCAATGCCTATAATCGTTTGCGTCTTATCCTCAGCCAAATAGCTATTTTTAAATTTTTCTCTAATCACTTCATAATAAAACAGTGGTTGTTCTAAGAGCATTTTTTTCCTTTAAATTTTTGATGATTATAAAAAAAGTTCGCTTTTAGTTTTTAAAATTTTTATCAAATTTCTAAATTTATGCCCAAATTTCACCTTTTTACTATTTTTTTAACACCGCTTAGCTAAAATTTGGCACTCGTAAAAGGAAATTTATGCTTTTTGTTGAACTTTTTATAATTGGTATCGGTGTTGGATACATCGCTGGCTTTTTTGGCATCGGTGGCGGCACGGTCGTCGTTCCTATCATGGTCGCCTTTGGATATGACATAAAAACCGCTATTGGCATAAGCGTCATGCAAATGATCTTTAGTGCAACTTTTGGCTCGTATCTAAACTACAAAGCTGGGCTTTTAAAGCTAAACCGTGGCGTATTTTTGGGGCTTGGCGGTCTTGTGGGGGCAAGCTTTAGCGGTATCATCGTCTCTCACGCACCAGCACTCTTACTTGAGTCTATGCTTCTAGCGACCTTTATCTTTTCACTTATAAAGCTATACTTTTCGCCAAACAGCGACGGCTCAAATGCCAATAACTCGGTCTTTTTGCTATTTTTAGTTGGTGTTTTTGTTGGTGTTTTTGCCATTAGCATTGGCATCGGCGGAGGCGTCTTTATAGCGCCTATCTTGGTAGGCTTTTTACATTACGAACTGAAAAAAGCGGTCTCAATGGGCGTATTTTTCGTTATGTTTGCAGCCATCGCTGGCTTCATCTCACTCTCACTAAATGGTCATATCTCATATGCTGAGGGCGCATTTTTAGGTCTTGGCTCGCTAATAGGCGCATACTTTGGCACCAAAAAAACGCAAAATACCGACAAAAAAACACTTAAAAAATGGTTTTTGGTCTTTTACATAGCGATGATATGTTTGATATTAAAAGATATGTTTTTTGAGTAAGAGCATGGCTAAATTTGCCACGCTCTTTTTTTAAATTTCCTCAAAAAAGTAGGCTTCGCTTAATTTAAAAGCAAGCTTATCTAGTTCGTCTTTACTTAAATTTACGCTCTTTGCGATATCTTTTAAACTAGCTTTGCCATCAAATTTTAAGGCGATTTTGATCTCTTCATGGCTTAAGCTTAGCTTGCCATTTAGCTCATTTGCCAAAGAGATAACTGGTGAGCTAGCATTTAAAAAATACTTAAGATACGCAGCAGCTCTAGGCTTTAGTTTGGTTTTACTAGGCTCATATGTGAGTGCTTTGAGTTTTGAGGAAGAAATTTTAGTATTTTGATCGTTTAAAATTTCAAGCAGTCCCACAAAAGCTTCATTTGCATTCTCGCCAAGTGCCGTTTTTACTTCGCTTAAATTTAAGCTTTGTGGATAGCTTTTGCTTAAAATTTCTTGCGTTTTTGTCCTTGGCTGCTCGCTAAAATATGCAAAATAAATCCTATCAAGCTCGCTCTCTCCAAGTACCGCATCAAAGTCCTCAGCACCGCCAAGCCTCTCCTTGTGAGCGATGAGGCTTTTTCTAAATGATCTATTAAATAAAAAATCGTTTAGTTGCTCTTTTTTGATGCGAGAGTTGTAATTTTGCTCGATATGTGCGTCAAAGCGGTAAATTCCAGTTGAGCTTGCAAAGATATCATTTAGCGAAGCGTCTATGACGTAGCAAAGTCCATGCTTATCGATATGTTTAGCAAATTTATGAAAGTAAGTTGGCTCATTGCTAGCCTCCAAAAAATCATGCAATATATAATAATCATTGCCTTTTGCAATGATGCTTTGTAAGAAATTTAGCTGTGTTAAAAGCAGCTTCATGCTATCTTTGTATACGACATCACTTTGGTTTTGCAGGCTAAATTTCAAATAATCCTGTAAGAAATTTAACTCGCTTTTTACGCGAGCAAGTGCTTCTTTGCTGTCGTTACCTGAGCTTACAAAAAGCATAAAATCTCTTAAAATATCAAGGCTCTTCCAGCCAGGATAGGTATTATACGAAACATAAGCGATGCCATCCTTGCTAAGTAGCGCCTTTATCGTGGCAAGCAGCGCATCTCTTATATTTGGGCTCACCCAGCTATAAACGCCATGAGCGATAATATAGTCAAATTTCCCAAGCTCTTTTATATCGCTTTCGTTCATGTGCAAAAAATTTCGCTCAAGCAGAGTAAAATTTTCTAAACCTATCTGCTTTGCCACCTTGTTACCTTCGGTCACTTGATGGCTTGAGATGTCGATACCAACGACTTTTGCATTTTTATGTGAAATTGCAAATGGCAAGATATTGCCGCCATATGATGAGCCAAGCTCAAGCACCCTAGCCTCTTTTAGACTAGCTGCTTTAAGCCCCAGAAATTTAGCAACCGCCTCTATCCTAACTGGCGAGCAGTCGCTAAATGCGGCCGAGAAATAAGGAATTTCATCGTAAGCTTTCTTTGTTTTATTCATTAGCTATGTTTTCTTGCAAATTCTCTCATAAACTCGACAAGTTTTTCAACGTCGCTTTGGCTAACGGCATTGTAGATAGAAGCTCTTATGCCGCCAAGATGTCTGTGACCTTTTAGCCCTAGCATGCCCTCTTTTAGCGCTTCTTCTACAAAAACTGGCTCAAGTGCGTGATCTTTTGGTATCGTAAAGCTCACGTTCATATCTGATCTGCTTGATTTTTTAGCGTGACCCACGTAAAAGCCATTTGAGCTATCTATAATGTCGTAAAGCGTGCTTGCTTTTTTGGCATTTATCTTCTCAACCTCTGCAAGTCCGCCAAGATCTAGTAGGTGCTGCATGGTTAAATTTAAAAGATAAATTCCAAAAGTTGGTGGTGTGTTGTAAAGCGAGTTTGCCTCTACGTGCGTTTTGTAGCGCAAAAATATAGGGACATTTTGGCTGCTCACGCGATCAACCAAGTCTTTTCTTAAAATGACGATAGTCACGCCACTTGGGCCTGCATTTTTCTGAGCGCCGCCATAAAGCAATCCAATACTGCTAAAATCAAGCGGTCTAGCGAAAAAATCGCTCGAAGCATCAACAACTAGGGGCGATTTTGTCTTTGGCATAGCCTTATACTGTGTGCCATAAATCGTATTATTTGAGCAGATGTAGGCGTAGTCGGCGTCATCGCTAAATTTAAACTCAGGAATGTAAGAGAAATTTTCATCTTCGCTGCTTGCTACGACATTCACATTTACGCCAAGCACTTTTGCCTCTTTGATGGCTTTATTTGTCCAAACACCAGTGTTTGCGTACTCAGCCCTGCCACCTTGATATAAATTCATCGGTATCATGCTAAATTGCAAGTGTGCGCCGCCTTGCAAAAATAAAATTTCATACTCATCACCGATGCCGTAAAGCTTTCTTATCTTCTCCATCGCGCCAAAGTGGATCTCCTCAAAGGTCTTGCTTCTGTGGCTGATCTCCATGATCGAGTAGCCCTCGCCTCTGTAGTCGGTAAATTCGGCCTTTGCATGCTCTAAAACGCTTAGTGGTATCGCGCTTGGGCCTGCGCTAAAGTTGATTTTTCTACTCATTTTTACTCCTTGATAATTGCTTTTTTATGTGTATTTTGCGAGATAAGCTCGATCTCATCGTCTATTTTTAAATCCCTAAGATCAACTCTCTTGCCGTCTTTTCTAACCTCGATAAGCCTTTTTGTACTCTCAAAAAAGAGCTCCCTCATCTCATAAGCCTTCTCTAGTGAGTTAAATGCTGAGCCAAGGACTAAAATTTTTCTTTGCACGGCGTTTGTTAGGGCATTTTGCTTGTTTGTCACCTCGCTAAATTTTAGCTCGATCCTAGCTTTTAGAGCATTTGATGAAAATTTAGAAAGAAGAACATTTAGCAAATTTTGCTTTTTGGTGATCTTTAAGCTTAAAGCGCTATCAAGATCATCGCTGGACCTGTCAAGATACTGAAAAAATGCCTCTTCATCAGGCAGCAGATCAAGCATAGCTGCACTTGGCGTAAGCGATCTGCGGTCTGCTACAAAGTCGCTTATAACGTAGTCGATCTCGTGTCCGATAGCGCTTATGACTGGCGTCTTTGTAGCGTAAATTTCACGAGCTAAGCCCTCGTCGTTAAAGCACCAAAGATCCTCTTTGCTGCCACCTCCTCTAGCTAAAACAATCACATCTACGCCGTATTTATCGGCTCTGCGCAAGGCTTTTATAAGCGAGCTTGGGGCATTTTCACCTTGAGTTAAAGCATCAAAAATATAAATTTCGCTTAATTTCCAACGGCTCGTCACGACCTTTAACATATCCTGAAGCGCCGCCGAAGTAGCGCTTGTGACAAGGGCTATTTTTTTAGGTAAATTTGGTATCTCTTTTTTTGCAGCAATGTCAAAAAGCCCCTCATTTTCGAGCTTTTCTTTAAGCTGCCTAAACGCAAGCTCAAGCTCGCCCTCGCCATCAGGCAGCATCGCACTTGCCACTAGCTGATAGGACCCACTTGGCGAGTAAATAGTCACTTTGCCATAAATTTTTACTTTTAACCCATCTTTTGGCAGGAATTTCACTTTTTGGTTGTTCATGCGATACATCACAGCTGAGATGCTTGACTTCTCATCCTTTAGCGTGAAGTACCAGTGTCCAGAGGCGTGCTTAGTAAGGCGCGAAATTTCTCCACTTACCTCGACATAGTCAAGTGTCGCTTCAAGCAGCGCCTTTACTTTTTCGTTTAGCTCAGATACGCTAAGCATTGATTTCTCTTACCTTTTTAGCGATAAATAGTGTCGAGATATCCATGCTAAAGCCCTTGCAAAGCTCTATCTCAAAGCCAGCATCAACTAGCTCATCGCAAAAACTCTTTGCATCGAGGAAATTTTCGATCGAGCTTGGCAGATACTCGTACGCCTCTTTATTTTTTGAGATAAAACCCCCGATACTTGGCAAAATTTTACTTAGGTAAAAATCTCTTAGCGCAGTTATAAAGCCCTTTTTCTGGCGTTTGGTAAATTCAAGCACGACTACGTAGCCGCCATCAGCCAAAACCCTGTTAAACTCCCTAAGCGCAGCCTTTCGCTCGACCACGTTTCTTATGCCGTAGCTTATGCTTAAAATTTGAACCTCACCGCTTGCAAGCGTTGTATTATCAGCGTAGGCCTCTATAAATTTAAAATTTGGAAATTTCGCCCTAGCCTCCTTTAGCATACCACTTGAGGGATCGATGCCAGTAAGGCTTTTTATCTGCACGCCAAATTCTTTTGAAATTTCATTCCAAAGCCCCATCATATCGCCAGTGCCGCAAGCCACATCCACGATATTTATGCTTCTTTCTTTAAAAATTTCTAGCATATATCTGCAGGCAAATTTCCTCCAACTCACATCCACACCAAGGCTTAGCACTCTGTTTGCGACGTCATAAGTCGGAGCGATCTGGTTAAACATATCAACGATTTTTTCTTGTTTTTGCATAAATTTGCCCTTTTATATGTAGTAAATTTTTAAATTTCTTGAAATTTTGCGAGTTGCTTTTATAAATTTAAGACGCTTTTTTAGTATCTCTTCTCTACTTTTATAAATTTGCTTGTAAATTTTACTCTCGAGCCTCTCTTTATCTGGCGTTTCTGGAAGTCTTTTAAGGATACCGAGCCAGACGTCATAGTCTTGAAGACTACCAAAAATTTCTTGCATCTGTTTTAGCTTCTCTTCATACTTTTTAAGCCCTTCAAAATAAAAAATTTCACATAAAAACTCATACGTATATCTCATCTTTTTAAGCTCTATCCTAAGATCATGAAAGCTCTCATTTGGGCAGTCTTGATTAAGGCTTTTTAGCCTTTTTTGAGCAAAAACCAAAAGCATTCTAAGCTTAAACGAACCAAGGCGCGAAAGGCTTACATCAAAGAGTTTTGATTTATAAAATTCACCTTCGTTTAAAAATATCTCCCACTCTTTTAAAAATGCGTAATTTTCTTCATCGCTAAGATAGCTTTTTACATTTTCATACTCTAAATCTAGAGCCTTTTTTACAAAATATATAGGCTCATTTGCATGTTTTTGCTCGTTTAAAAAGCTCAAAAATACATCCAAATCTCGCTTTTTGTTTGTCGAGTTTGCAAGCATTTTAAAATTCTCGCCAAAAAAAAGTGTCACTTTCTCATCAAAAACGCCACTAAAAATTTTAAGGATCGATCTAACCTTTCTTAAATTTACGCGAAGCTCATGCAAGACCTCTTCATCTTTATCTATCAAATACTGGCTTTTTAGCCTTTTTATTACTTTAAAAATACTAACAAAAAGGACTCTTAGCGCCTCACCACTTTTTAGATTTGCAGCAAAATTTGGCAAAAATTCTTTTTCTTTTATGACCTTATAGGCTCTTTTGTAGTCAATTTGTTCATTTTCATTAGCATGGATGGCAAGAAATTTGTTTTTATATCTTTTGTCACAAGTTACGTCACTTAGGCAAAAATTTTCTAAAAACGGTGGTAGCTTGAAAAAGACGGCCTCATTTTCATCGCTAAATTCGATTTCAAATGTATAAAGCCCGTTTAGTTCATTTTTAAAAATATCGATATTGCAAGGATTGTTATTTAGTTTAAAAATATATCTATCTTTTAAGATGACGCTACCGATGCGGTTTTTAAGAGCCTTTTTAAACTCCACCTTTTCGCAAAATTCTTCATTTTCTTCTCTGATTAGATCTTTGCCAATCTTTACAGTTTTTACAAATTTATCCTCTTCGCTTCGAAAGCGGATCTCTTCATTTCGCGTTATCTTGGTATAAAATTGAGAAATTTCAAGATGCTTAAAGACTACTCCAGCTTCTTTTAAAAAATCTAGAATTTGAGAATTTTTGAGTAAAAATTTACGCTCTATCTCCAAACTCACATTTTTCTCCAAAATTTTTTGTTCATTTTAGCAAGTTAGTGCTTAAAACAATGAGAAAAATGCTAAATTTAGGCTTATTTTAAAAGTATTTTTATAAGAAAAAAGATGGAATTTATGTTGCTAAATAGCAACATAAATTTTATTTACAGTGTTTACAGCTTTTTACGCTAGCTACGATATTTAAACGCTCTATTATATTTCCGATCTTCTTTTCTAGTGCCTCTTGGTATTTGCCAAGCTCAGCATCATCGTAGCTCACGTCCTCGACGCTTCCACAGCTTTCACAGACAACATGAATATGTGGATATTCGTAGATATCGTATCTAGCTTTTTGATTGACGATATTTACTTCGACTACAAGACCTTCGTCTTTTAAAGTATTTAAATTTTTATAAACTGTCGCAAGAGAAACCGATGGACTCTCCTTTAAAATTTCATCATAAAGCTCATCAATCGTTGGATGCGTGTGGCGATCAAGAATTCTTAAAACGCTAAGGCGTTGTGGCGTGACTTTTAGCCCAGATTGCTTTAATAATGATACGTATTGCATAATGCTTTTCCTTGTTTTTATTTTGGCTTATGCTAGCAAAAATAATATTAAACGTTACTTTATTAAATGATATTAATTATTCTCTAGTAAATTTTTGGTGATCTGCTCGGCACTTATACCAAGGTACTTTTCGACCTCAGTAGTTGAACCATGAGGGATAAATTTATCTTCATACTCAAAACTAATGACACTTATATTTGATATTTTGTTTTCTTGTAAAAATGCACTTATTATCTCACCAACGCCACCTTTTTTGGCACTATCACTAAAGATATACCACTTTTTAGTGCGTTTTGCAAGACCTAGTAAAAGCTCGCTATCAAGTGGTTTTGCAAAGACAAGGTCAACTAATACCACATCAAGCTTGTCAGCTAGTAAATTTCTAACCAAATTTGCCCTGCCAACGGCGTTGCCATAGCCCAAAAATGCAACATCAGACTCTGCATCGGCTACAATTTCACCCTTGCCAAACTCAAGTGGTTTGGCATTAAATTCATCTCTTAAGATAAATGCTCCGCGCGGGTATCTAAATGCGCTTACGCCCTTGTAAGAGTAGGCAAATTCCATAACATTTTTCATACTCTCTTCGCACCTTGGGGCAAAGAGAACCATATTTGGCACAGCGTTTAAAAAGCTAATATCAAAGGCGCCCTGATGCGTTTCGCCATCCTCGCCCACAATGCCAGCCCTATCCATCGCAAATGTGATGTTTAAATTTAAAATAGAAGCGTCGTGAATAATCTGATCATAGGCTCTTTGCATGAATGTCGAGTATATTGCAACAAATGGTTTAAACCCCTCTTTTGCCATGGCTGACATCGATGTAACTGCATGTTGCTCAGCTATCGCCACGTCCCAAAAACGATCTGGAAATTCTTGTATCAAGGCATCCATACCAGTACCTGTTGGCATCGCAGCCGTCACACCAACGATATCGCTATGCTCTCTTGCCATTTTTAAAAGCTGTTCACTAAAGATTGCAGTGGCTGACTTGTTTGACTGTCTTTTTATAAATTCGCCACTTTTTAGATCAAATGGCCCAACTCCGTGCCAATTCTCATAGCACCCCTCAGCAAATTCATATCCTTTGCCCTTTAGCGTCTGTACATGCACTATGACTGGTTTTTTCATATTTTTGGCAGTTTCGAATGTACTAAGAAGCGCGGCTAAGTCGTGTCCATCGACAGGACCTATATACTCAAGTCCAAGCTCTTCAAAAAACATACCAGGAGTAATGAGTCTAATGCCCTCTTCAATACGTCTAGCCATATAGGCGGCCGAATCTGGCATATAACTTAGAAATTTCTCAACCCTACCCTTAAATTTTTGATAAAACTGCCCTGCCATCATCTGGCTGAGATACTTGCTAAGCGCGCCTATAGGCTTGCTTATACTCATCTCGTTGTCGTTTAGGATGATGACGCAAGGATATTTTCTATCCCCTAGCTCATTTAGCGCCTCGTACGCCATTCCGCCACTTAGTGAGCCATCCCCTATGACAGCCACTGGGATACGATCTTCGTTTTTAAGTTTTATCGCCTTTGCAGCACCAACTGCAAGCGAAATGGATGTCGAGCTATGCCCTGCTACAAAGTAGTCAAATTTACTCTCACTTGGCTTTGTATAACCACTGATACCATTAAATTTCCTAAGCGTATCAAAGCTCTCCCAGCGTCCAGTTAGTAGCTTGTGTGCGTAGCTTTGGTGGCTTACATCGTAAATAAATGGATCTTTTGTCACATCAAAAATTTTATGCATCGCCACAATGATCTCAACTGCACCGATGTTTGAGCTAAGGTGACCGCCATTTTTGCTAACAGTAGCTAAAATTTTATCCCTGATGTCATGACAAAGTGCGTTTAGTTCATCAATATCTAAACTTTTAACGTCTTTATTCATTATTTACCAGCATTTTTAGTTTTTCTAGCCTTGTTTGCATAGTCGCATCAATATTGCCACCATCACTTATAATAACCACACCGCCTTTGCTTATAGCATCATCAGCACTTATTTTGACGTGTTCATTCTTGCTAAATTGCTCTTTTATATATTCGCTATCTTCTGGGTTTACGCGAATTTCTATATTTTTAACATTACTTAGCTCTTTTATAAGAGAGCTTGCTAGATGATGAGCGATCTGATTTGAAGAGGTTGAAATTTCTTTATCAATTACTTCTTTTGCGATTTTTATAGCAGTTTGCCCAAGCTCTTCTTCGATCTTCTTTAAAAACTCATCAAATTTAATATATTGCTCTTCAAGTTTTGCAGCTGAAGTGCTAAATCTAGCCTCTAACTCATTTATCCTTGCTTCATTTGCCGCATTTGCTTGGGCGATACCCTCATTTTTGCCATCCTCTTTTGCACGAGAAATTTCAGACTCAAGGCGTTTAGCAAATTCGCTCTCTTGATTTTCTATTTGCATTTGAAGTTTGATGATGTTGCTACTTAGCTCATCTGTTTTTTTAAGTAACTCTTCAACAAAGCTCGACTCGCCTCCTTGCTGTATTTGTGGACTTTGAGCCTGAGAAGCAAAGTGGTTTTGTGAGTTTACTTGCATTTGGTGGCTAGCTTGAGGAATAAAATTTTCACCCTTTTGCCCAAAATTTTGCTCGCTTAGCTCTTCACTAAGATTATTTTCTTCTATCAATACAGGAGCACTATCTGTGGCTCGCTCTCCGACTCCAAGTACTTTAAATCTGTAATTTTCTATAAAGTGAGCCGGAGAAGTCTCACTGGTTATTACGCTGCTTTTCATTCTATCATCTCATCTGCTTCGCCGACTTGGAATACACCTTGATCAGCTAGAGTTTGCACTGTCTCTACTATACGTCTTTGAGCCTCTTCAACATCTTTTACACGCACCGCACCAAGATATTGCATCTCCTCTTTAAAGGCTTCTGCTGCACGCTGAGACATATTTGATAAAAATTTATCCTTTATGCCATCGCTTGAGCCTTTGAATGCAACCATAAGGTCTTTTTTATCGACATTTTTAAGAATTTCTCTAATCGCAGTTGCATTAAGGTTGATAATATCTTCAAAGGTAAACATAAGCTCTTTAATCGTTGTTGCAAGTTTATCATCACTTTGTTCAATGCGTTCGATCGTGCTTTTGCTGGCTTTTTGCCCAAGCCTATTAAGCACTTCTGCCACAGCTCTTGGACCACCAACTTCGACTTTATATGATGTAAGACTTTCAAGCTTGCCCTCAAGCACGGTTGAAACACGTTTAATTACCGATGGGCTAATATCACCAAGATTTGCCATTCTAATGACAACTTCGCTTCTTAACTCATCTGAGAAAAAGCCAAGCGTTTCAGCAGCACTTGTTGAGTCCATGTGAGCTAGTATTAGCGCTATGGTTTGAGGGTGCTCTTTTATGATAAAGTCTGCAAGCTGTTGTGGTTTTATCTTATCAAGATAGCCAAAGCTTTTTGAGTTTTCCATGCTTTTTGCAAGCTTGTCTAAAATTTTCTGAGCTGCCTCTGGACCAAATGTGCGGTAAAGAATTTCTTTTGCGTACTCCAAACCACCACTTCTCATATATTGATTTGACTGCATTAATGCGTAAAATTCTTCTAGTACGGCACTTGCGACTTGCTTGTCAATGTTTTTTGCTGTTGCGATATAGCCTGAAATTTCAGTGATGACATCAACATCCATGTGAGAAAATATAAGAGCGGTTGCCTCTTCGCCAAGCTGAATCAGCAAAATGGCAATCTTTTCAGGCATCGATAGATCATCATAAATCATTTTTTGCTTGTCATTTAGCTTTATTGACATCAAATTTCCTTACGCATATTAAAGTCGCTGTCATTTTTTACCATATCTTGAAGCAGCATTGCTATCTCTTCATTTCTTTCTGTGATGACCGCTCTCATTTTCTCAAGTAAAACATCGTATTTTAATTCATCTTCATTAAACTCGCCACTAAGTCCTAGTTGCTCTTCGACCTTTTTGCGAGCAGCTTTAAATTTCTCAAGCGTATCTTCAGCATCTACCTCAATATCTTCAAGGCCATCTTGAACTTGCTCCTCTTCTTCTTTTGTCTCTTCAAGCATCTTTTGCATAAATGGCACAATGACTTTTTTGTAGAAGATGTAGAGCAACAATGCTGCAAAAATATATTTTAGTAGCGGCATAAATGGCACTACATAGTTATTCACAAAGCCATCCATCTTCTCGCTAGTGCTTATATCTTTGCCAGTTTTAAACTCAAAGTTATCTAAGCTTACTTCATCGCCCCTATTTTGGTTATAGCCGATTGATTGTTTGATTAAATTTGTGATTGACTCTCTTTGCTCTTTGGTAAGTGGGGCAAATTCAAGCTCGCCAGTTGGCTTGCCGTCGCTATCTTTTTTACTCTGATAAAGTCCGTCTATAACGACAGCTGCACTCACTCTATTTATGCTAGCAAACTGCCCTTTGACATTTGTTACTTTCTTTGAAATTTCGTAGTTTGTCTGCTGCGAGCTTTTGTTGTACTGCTCTTTTAAAGTGCTGTCATCTAGCCCTTGAACAGGGCCAATGTTACTAACCGCACCTGGGACGCCACCTACTTCATTTGGTGCTGAGCCTTGGCGCTTTTCTTCGATATTGCTTTCACTTCTTACGACGTTATTTGGGTCATAAACTTCGCTTTTTGTATCTTTTTTGTCAAAGTCAAAGTCAATATTTACCTTTGCTACGACCTTATCTACTCCGCCCACGATAGGAGCTAGTACATTTACGATCTTTTGCTCATAGTTATTTTCAAACTCACGTTTATAGCGTATCTGCTGGGCTATAGCGTCACTATCAAACTCACCATCTTCATCGCCAAGTGCGACTCCATCTTGATTTACGATTTTTACATTTTCTATGCTTAAGTTTGTAACAGAGGCAGCGACAAGGTTTTTAATACCAAAAATTTGCTTCGCATTTAGGCTAACGCCTGGCTTTAGCTCAACAACGATAGACGCTGTTGGAAGTGCTTGACGCTCAGTAAAAACGCTCTCTTTTGGTATGGCTATTCTTACGGTTGCTTTTTGGATAGATGAGAGGCTCTCGATCGTTCTGGCTAGTTCGCCCTCAAGAGCTCTTTGAAATTTTACTCTCTGCTCAGCATCAGTCGCACCAAATTCTTGCTTATCAAAAATTTCAAAGCCAATTTTACTCTCTTTTGGTATTCCAAGCGTTGCAACAGCGATGCGCTCTTTATAAACATCACTCGTTGGCACAAGAATAGTGCCTTCGTTTGCCAATTTATATTTAATGCCATCTTTGTTTAGCTGATCGACTATTAAGGCTGAGTCGCTTGGGCTGATGTTTTCAAAGAGGACGCTATAGCCTGCAAAATTTTCATTTTTGCTTTTATAAAGTGTTAAAAATACCAAAAATGCCACAACCAAGACGATCGAGCTAGCTGCAACGATTTTTTGCTTTAATGAAAGCTTTTGATAAATTTGACTTATTTGATGAAGTAATGCCTTAAAATCCATATCCCTACTTTAAAATTTGCTTTAACTCTTCAAAAACCCTATCGTTTTGCCATGCCTGACCGATGGTGATTCTCACCGCATTTAAGGCGTAGCTTTTTAAATCTCGTAAAATTATACCTTTTTTTAGCATCTTTTCGCATATCTGGCTTGATTTTGGCTCGTTAAATTTAAAAGTTATGAAATTTGTGTAGCTTGGGATAAATTCGATGCCATTTTGCTTTGCAAACTCCTCATATCTCTTCATTTGCTCAAAGTTATTTTGCATAGTTTTTTGCACAAACTCATCATCACCAAGTGCCACGATCGCAGCTCTTAAGCTTGGGGTTGTGATGTTAAACGGAGCTCTTAGTTTTGAGAGAGCGCTTATGATCTCTTCATTTGCCATGCCGTATCCCACGCGCATACCACCAAGTGCATAAGCTTTAGAAAATGTTCCAAGATAGATGGCATTTTTAAATTTTACCACCTCGCTTGGTTTTATCTCTTTTTTGCTATCTTTAAATTTTGCAAATTCATTGTAAGCACAATCAAGCACAATAAGCGTGTTTTCATCAACACTTTTTATAAATTTAAAGACCTCATCTGCGTCCAAACACTCACCAAGTGGATTATTTGGCAAGCAAAGAAAGATGACAGAAATTTCATCTTTATGTGCATTATAAATTTCTAAAAACTCGTTCAAATTATGCTCCACACTCTTTGTGCGGTAAATTTTAGCCCCAGTTTGTTTTGCATAAATTTCATACATCGCAAATGTCACGCCAGCCATCAAAACGCCACTTTGCTTATTTGCCTTTGCGTGGAGTGCATACTCTATGATCTGATCACTTCCAGAGCCGATGATTAAATTTTTGCTAGTTACGCCAAATTTCTTAGCCAGCCCCTCTTTTAACTCAAAGTAGCTATCGTCTGGATAGAGATGCGCTTTTTTAGCGACCTCTTTTAGCGCCTCCTCTACGCGTTTGCTCGTGCCAAAAGGGTTTTCGTTACTAGCTAGCTTTATCACATCTTTTGCCTCGATGCCAAACTCTCTAACCACAAGCTCGATCGGCTTTCCAGCCTCGTAATTAACTAAATCATCTAAAAAATCATTAAACTTCATTACTCATCTCCGTTTAAATAGCTTCCAAGCCATGTTATCTCAGCGCCACTCTCTTTTGCGAGCTCAAAGGCATTTTGCACCTTCTCATCGTCGATATGCCCTTCAAAATCAAGATAAAACATCGATTTAAACTCGCGTTGCTTAATAGGGCGTGACTCAAGTTTTGTGATATTGATATTTTCATTTTTAAAGATAGAAAGCAGATCAGCAAGACGTCCTGGACTATGATCAGTCTTTGCAAGGATCGAAGTTTTTGAGTTTTCAACTCTTGCATTTTTAAAATCGCTTAAAATCAAAAATCTCGTTCTATTTGCCATATTGTCTTCAATTGTCTCATAAACGATCGGTACGTTATAAATTTTTGCTGCGATCTTTGAGCAAATGGCAGCTGAGTTTCTATCCATTGATGCCATATATGCAGCTGCTGCGGTTGATTTTGCTGGAACAAATTCAATTTCGTTTAGCATATGATCTTCTAAAAATTTACGGCATTGATTATACCCTTGCGGATGTGAATAAATTCGCTTTATCTCTTTTAAATTTTCATTTATGCTAACAAAGCTGTGATGGATATCCACATAAAGCTCAGCAACTATTTTTATATCACTGAATTTACTCAAACAATCAAGCGTAGCGCCAACAGCGCCTTCGGTATTATTTTCAATAGGCACAACGCCGTATTTTGCCTCTTTTTGAGCTAGTTTTGTAAAAACCGCCTCGATGGTCGCAAGTGGCAAATATGAACTCATCGCACCAAATCTACTCTGAGCCGCCTGATGCGTGTAAGTGCCTTCAGGCCCTAGATATACGATCTTTTGAGGCATCTCTAAATTTCTACTTACAGCAAAAATTTCAAGATAAATGGCCTCGATCGCAGCTTTATTTAAGGCTTTGTCTTTGCTAAGACTAGTTAAGCGGTTTATGATAGCTCGCTCGCGCTCAGGACGATATATAGGCGTCCCACTAGTTTGTTTTAGCTTGCCGATTTGTTCAACTAAAATCATCCTTTCATTTAGTTTATTTAAGATGAGATCATCGATCGCATCGATCTCTTTTCTAAGCTCATTTAGCTCTTGCATCAGCGCTCTCCAAAAATTCTCTCTCAAGTGCCACGACATCTTCAAAGCTCTCACGTCTTCTTATGAGTCTATCTTTGCCATCAAGCACGCAAACTTCAGCGGCTCTGTTTCTTGTATTGTAGTTTGAACTCATGCTAAAACCATAAGCTCCAGCCCCTTTAACCACGATAACATCGCCACTTTCACACTCTGGTAGCTCTATATCTTTTGCCAAAAAGTCGCCGCTTTCACAAACTGGACCGACCACATCGCATGGGCCTAAATTTTTATCCTTCCCACAAACAAAAATTTCATGATGAGCACCATAAAGGCTTGGTCTAATAAGATCATTCATCGCGCCATCAGTGATGACAAATCTCTTTTTGCCGTTAAATTTCTCATATAAAACGCTTGCGACAAAGTAGCCGGCATTACCTACGATAAAGCGCCCTGGCTCGCATACTATAGTCACGTCTTGGCCTTTTAGTGCAGCTAAAATTCCTTGAGCATAGTCGTATAAATTTATCTCTTTTTCATCGTTATAAATGATGCCAAGTCCGCCACCAACATCGAAAAATTTGATATCAATTTCAAGTGCTCTTAGCTCTCTTAAAAGCTCACTAACGATATTTGCAGCATCGATTATCGGGCTAAGTGATGTTAGCTGAGATCCGATGTGAAAATGTATACCAGTTGGCTCAAGAGAGTCTGAAGCTTTAGCATGAATGTACATTTTTTTGGCTGTTTCGGCATCAACGCCAAATTTATTTTCATTTAGTCCTGTCGAAATGTAAGGGTGAGTTTTTGCATCGACACCTGGATTTACCCTAATGCTAATTCTTGCCTTTAAGTTTAGCTCTTTTGCGATCTTTTCAAGTCTTAAAAGTTCAGCAAAACTCTCGACATTTATGAGCAAAATTTCATTTTTTAAAGCCTCTTTTAACTCTTCATCGCTCTTACCAACGCCACTAAAAATGATCTGATATCTCTTTGCACCTGCTAAAAGTACTCTTCTGACCTCGCCGATGCTAACACAATCAAATCCAGCTCCAAGATCAGCTAGAAATTTTAAAACACTTAGATTTGAGTTTGCTTTCACCGCATAGCAAATGAGAGATTTTCTAGCGTAAAATGCGTTTTTTAGCGCCTCGTAGCGCTCTTTAATGTAGTTAAAATCATAAATGTAAAGTGGGGTTTTGTATCTATTTGCAAGCTCTTTAAAATCCATAAAATAGCCTTTATTAAAATGGCTTGATTTTACAAAAAGCTTGCCAAAATTTGGCTTAACGATGCGATTTTATGAGATAAATGGCGTATACAAAAAGTAAAATGACTGGCAAAACTATACCAATCTCTGGCAAGATCACAGAAGTTTGTGCAAATTTTGCAAGAATAAAGAGCAACCCCCAAACGACAAGAGTTATCACAACAAAGATAAAAGTCGAAAGTGCAAGATTAAAAAATCTACCAGTTACAGGCAAATGGTAGTAAAAAATGAGCAACAAAAATGGTGCAAAAAATGGTGCGATAGCAAGGTTGTAAAAAGCTGTTTTTGCGCTATCAAGGCCAATACCTTCATTTTTAAATGTCTTTATAAAATTTATCGCATCTGGGATATTAAATTTTGAGTTTTCAACACTAGCAGCGCTTTCAATACTCTTTGGTTTAAAGCCCTTTAGTGCATCTAAGCTATCGCTTTGTATTTTATTAAAACCAGCTTCACCAAGCTCTAAAATTTGCGGCAAAAGGGTTTGATTAACATCTTTTAAAATCCACTCATTGTCTTTAAAATTGGCATGATTTGCAAATGTAGTTGAGAGTAAATTTGTGCCATTTATCTCAAAAATTCTAACATCATTTGATATTTGATTAACAGAATTTAGCTCCTTTATGTAGATAAATTTGCCTTCAAATTTTAAAAATGAATCAGTCGTGCTTTTTGAGAAAGCCGTATTTTTAGCGATGCTTTTTTGATAGTCGTGCGCATAGGCAAATGGAGTAAAATTTAAACCAACATAAAGAATAGTTACAAAAAGTGCAATAAAAAATGGTGGAAAAATTAAGTTATTTTTACTAATACCAAGCGCATAAAAGCTGATTAGCTCATTTGATCTGACCATATTTACATGTAAAATAATGAGTGCAAAAATGAGCGAAAGTGGCAAAACGTAGCCAATAGCACTTAATGCAGTAAGGCCAACGTAGAGTAGCTGAAGGTTTGCAGATGGAGGCAGATCTTTTAAATTTGTAAGTAGATCGATACCAACATAAAATAGTTCAAGCGCTAAAAATACGATAAGAAAAGATTTTATATAGACCCAGCCAACGTATCTGGCGTATAGTTTCATTTGATAAGACCTTTTTTTATCGTAAATTTTTGCGAGATTTCGTTGATGTCGCTCTTTAGTAGCTCGCAAACTGCATTTTTTGTGTAGGCCAAAATTTCATCTAAAGCCTTTTTTTCTTCATCACTAAACTCTCCAAGGACAAAATTTTTAGCATCACCAAGGTGTCCAATGCCAATACGCACCCTTTCGTAGTCGTTGCCTATTAATCCATCGATTGATTTTATGCCGTTATGCCCGCCACTACTGCCGCCTTTTTTAAATTTAACTGCACCAAAACTAAGATCAAGGTCATCGTGTATTACGATTATTCTATCTGGTTTATAAAAGTCTTTTACCGCTTTTACACTTTGTCCTGAGAGGTTCATAAAGGTTGTTGGTTTTAGCAAGATAATGTCGTTAAATTTAAAAACCTCGCCTTGGAATTTGGCTGAGCTAACATCTTTGTAATTTGAGTCTTTTAGGAGATCTATAAGCATAAAGCCTATATTATGTCTAGTGTTTTCATATTTGGAGCCAGGATTTCCCAGCCCCGCTATTAGTGTCACAAAAGCCCTTTTTATTTAGCTTTAATAACCCCAAGTACCGCAACACGGTCAGCGTCTACAATAGTAACGCCTTTAGGAGCTGTGATGTCACGAACCAAAATAGTATCGTCGATGTCAAGTTTGCTTACATCAACGTCAAATGAATTTGGTAAATTTTCAGCTGTGCATTTTACGCAAAGACGTCTTTTTGATTGGATCAAAACGCCCTTATTTTTAAGACCAATAGGTGTTCCAACTGGCTTAACTGGGATCATATATTTTGATAAAACGCCTGGAAGTGCTACTTTTAGATCTACGTGTTTAAGATCGCTTGTAACAACATCTCTTTGGTAATCAACAATAACGACATTATAAACTTTTCCGCCTACTTTTACATCAAAAGCAAGACTCTCTTTTTTGCGTGCTTCTTTAATAAAGTCATTTACTTTAAAAGCAGCTGCAACATTCTCTAATCCCTTGCCATAAATGTTGGCGATTAGATAACCATCTCTTCTCAAAGCCTTTGCAGACTTCTTACCGATACTCTCTCTAACGATTCCTTCTAACATCGTTTTCCTTTCATAAAAAATAGGTGCTGATTTTATCCAATGCTTTATAAATTTCACATAAAGCTTATTTAAGAATGACCACTTTTGCTGTTTATGTATTAGCTTGGGCTTCTTTGTCTAAAGTGATTTCATAATATCATCAAATGCTGATACAAACTGCTTTAAGCCATCGCTTAATAAATCTTTATAAACGACATTTATATCTATCTCATTATTTTTTATAATCTGGAAAAAGCTTGAGATATTTTCTTTACTAGGTACATTTTTTACCTCTGCTTTTTCTTTTATAAATTCTTTGATCGTTTCGATAGGTGCTGTATTTATAGAATTTTTATACATTAGCTCTCTAACATAATAATCCCCTCTTAAACCGCCACCTTTTACACCTGTACTTGCAAAAAGTGTTCTTACATTTTCTAGTCCAAAATCTTCGATCAGGTGGTATATATTTGCAGCATTCATTATGCCGATTTGTCCAGTTGGCAAGCTCTTTGCAGCCATAACTTCATCAAGCTTTCTATCAAATCTACTTACGAAAACGCTTATCACACCTTTTGGTATAGTAGTATCTATAAAGCGACTTGTATAAGCCTTACTACCTTCTTTAAAAGCTTCAAGGCAGTTTTTAGCCTGATCTGGCGAGAATATAAGCGTAGCATTTACACTAATTCCCCTTGCCATAAGCGCGCTCATCGCCTCATAACCATCTTTTGTAGCTGGAATTTTTATCATAACATTTGGCATTGATATTAGATTATGAAGCCTGATACCTTCTTCTATCGTTGCGGCTGTATCGTCACTTAAATTTGGATCAACCTCAATACTTACAAAGCCATCATTGCCATTTGCATAATTTCTTAACATTTTACATGCGGCAATTTTTATATCTTGAGTAGCCAAAATTTCATAAAGATCTTTTGGGTGGCGTTTATTGCTAGTTTCTATTATCTTTTTATAAGCAGGTGAAGCAAATGCTGTTTTAAAAATAGCTGGGTTGCTTGTAGCACCGTTTATAACATTATTTTCCAATAAAGAGTTAAATTCGCTTTGTAAAAAATTTCTCTCTATAAAATCACACCAAAGAGAGAATTTAGCTTCGTTGTCATACATTAATTTCTACCTTATAAATTTTAAGCTGTAATAAATTGAACGTATTTTACTATCGAGATTCTAAAATTGAACTTTGAGGTAAAAAAAATGTGTGAAATGTCTTTCTATTTTGAGAAAGGTAATTTCGTGCTTAAAACCACAAGAGTCGCTCATATAGAAAGCAATGGAACGCTCGTTTTCCGTAATAAAATGAATTCTATATTGTTTCCAGTAAATTTTACATCTAGGGATTATGATATTTTCTTTACTATTTGCTGGTATGCAAAGCAATTGGGGTATTCGGATAGCAGAAATTATATTGAAATGCCGTATTCTAAGATATCACAATTCTTTGCTGAAGGTCTAAATAAAACTCGTTTTAATAACGAGGTGCTTGAGTTTTGTAAAAAGGTTTTAGGCGAAAACGGATCGGCAATCTACAAAAGTTTAGAGATTACAAATAATGATGAAATTATGACGGCTGGAGTTTTTTTCATTTCTATTAAAGCTTTTAGAAATACGCAAATTTTAAAATTTAAATTAAATACAGAAGCTCTCGATATTTTATTTGGTACTCTAAAATTTATGAGAATAAATTTACACGATTTTATTTCAATTCGAAGTAAATTTGCAAAGTCTCTTTATCGCCTCTTACTACAATATCAAAATATCAGATCCGATAAAGATGGCTTTAAGTGTGTAAATTTTAATAGACCTGATTTCGAAAGATTTATGAGCGTTCCTGAAAAATACGAAACGAGAGATTTGGATCGCCGTGTAATAAATCCTGCCATAGAAGAGTTAAACGAAAACTACTTTAAAAAGATTGTTCTCGAGAAGAAAATTGCTGAAGGCTCTAAAAAGAACGTTATCGGCTACTCTTTTAGGTTTATGTTAAATGAGGATGCTTGATTTTGCTTAGAGCTACGATCACTCTTACTTATCCTAATAATCTAGCTCTAGCTTTTGAACGTCAAAATTTATTTGCTCAGCTTTTGGGGTAGGTAAATTTTGCCTTTTACTATCGCTATCGTTATTTTTATTTTTAAACATTCTTACTAAAATTTTATGGATTTTTATAAGGTTATTTTTAATTTTTTTAGTCATTTTTGTTTCTTGGCTTATCAACCTCTTATTCTCATGGCTATGTACTCTTCCAGATCTAGGTCAAAGTTGTTCGCTTCCGCCTTAAATTGCATTAGTTCATCAAATGTGAAAATATCTTTTAGCTCGTATGTTGCTAGAATTTTAATGTCTGAATAGGTTAAAATACTTATTTCTAGGCTTTCTGCGATTTGTCTTATCTTTTCTTTCTTTGCTTCACTTACAAATACTATATAGTTTTGCTGGTGCTCTTTCTCTTTTGCGTCATTTGGCTGTGGGGCTTCTATTAATCCCATTTTAAATCTTACAAATTCGCTCATGCTCGTATTGTGCCATTTTGCTTGGTCATAGATCGTTACAAGCACTTCATCTTTTATATATGGTATAGGTGTTGTTAATGCTAATTCTATAAATTTTGCTAGCGTATATGTTGGATATTTCTTGCGTATTTTTATGCCTAGTTCTTTAGAAAATTTAGTTCCAACCGATACCTTGCCTTTTTTTGTAGATTGCTCCTTTTGACTATCTGCTCCAGCTATAAATTCATCTAATTTGTCAGTAGAATTGCTTATTCTTTTAAAATCCATCTCTTTTTCCCTTTTATTTTTTTAAAATTCTAATCTCTTAATCTTAATAAAAAATAAAATATTAAAAATTAAGATAGCATTATTTTTAATTTTTCACAAAACTAAAAATAATAAATTTCCTAAATTTATACCAAAAAAGCGATAAAAATTATAAATTTTTATATTCTCTTAAAGGCTTCATAATATTTGCTTCCTTATCTCGTCAAGCCTTAGCTTTTCTTGAAAATCGACCTTTATCGTATCGCGAAAATCTGCCAAAATAGCTATATATTTATCTTCTGTTATCGACATCTCTGTTTTGATTATGTCGTTAAATTTGCGTAAGTACTTTGTCCTGTTTTTATCGTCGATCAAAAAATTAAACTCTTCGTCATTAAGTAGCTTCTTTAAATTTTCTATAAGTTCTTTATTCGCCTTTTCTATTTGCTTGGAGCTATAAAATATACAAAATAAGCCTATCGGTATAAATATGGATATTATATACCAGCTGTGTTGATCAAGCCAGCCCAAAATTTCTTTTATCGTCTCTATCGTCATTTTATCTCCTGTCGGTCGCTATCTTTTTTACATTTTGGTTCACCGATCGGCGCATAGTCGCTACCTTTACTATCTTTTTAAAATATCTCTTCGCATATCTGCTTCTTGCTATATTTTAACAATCCGCTGACTACCTTCTTATTGTCCAATTTGGAACACTTAATTCGCCATCGCCATCTACTTTAATGATAGACTTAGGAATTACCTGAGAGTTTTCTTCGTAGTAATCATTTCTCCAACTAACGGTTACATTTGAGCCTTCTATCTTACTAATTCTTACACTAAACTCTACGCCATTCTTTGACTCTATGTAAGCACCAACTTTTATTAGTTCATCTCTTGTGTTTTTTTCCATTTTGTATCCTTTCCTTATTGAATTTAGTTTATTATAGTGAAAATTTGCTTAAAAAATAATAAAATAAGCAAAAATAAACTAATAAATGATTAAAAAATATATAAAATTTAAATAATATAAAAAATATTTTTTTCAGTGAAAATTATAAGTAAAATATAAAAAATGCTTTTCTTCTTTCCCCTTTTTAAATTTACACATCGCTTTTGGCGATGCTACTATTATCTTCATTTCTTTAAAATATCTCACTGCATAAATTTTTGATTTCTTGTTCAGTTTTGTTGCCGTCGTTCATTTCAACTACGCTCAGTCCTAGCTGGGTCGCAATTTTATATCGCTCTCTTTCAAATATAATTGTTTCTGCTAGTTTTATATAGTCTTCTTGAATTTCTTTTATAAAATTCTTGAGACTTTCTACTTTTTTGGCTAAAAATGGATTTGTGGACGCTCTATTGATCACAATATATGTTTGCAGATTAGTGTTTTGCTCCTTTGCCATCTTGATTATGTTTACCATTTTATCAAGGACGCTTACGTCAAACTGGCTTGGAATTGTCGGAATTATAACAATATCGCTTAGTGCTATCGCTATTCTCATTTCTCGACTATCTCGTCCGCCTGTATCGATTACTATATCCCTTTTTGTTTTGTTGTCCTGCAGGAATACTTTTAGTTCTTCGCCGTATTTATATGCAAAGTCAAATGCTTTTGGGTGATTTTCTTCGTTTCGTATATTTAAAAATGTGGCTATTGACTTCTGTGGGTCTGTATCGACCAATAATAGTGGTTCGCCTTTTACAATACCTTGGTTTATCGCTATATTAGTAGCTAGGGTGCTTTTACCGCTTCCGCCTTTTTCATTACATATAGAAACAATCATTTTTATTCCTTTGCCTTAGATTTTTAAATGATTATATACTTTTAAACTTAATAAATAATAAAATATTAAATTATTAAATAGTATTTTAAATAAATATCTAAAGAATAAAAATTATATATTGAATATTTTTTTATAAATAAAACAATAGTATTTTATAAAAATTATTCTTTTCTTTCTGAAATAATAAAATTTATCTTGATAATAAAATATAGCATTACGTTAAAAATTATATAGCACATAATAGCGAGAGCTATAAAAAAGGCATCTGCATTGAGTAGGGTCTCTATTTTATTTGGTTTTTTTAAAAGATATAAAATAGTATTTATGCCGATCCCAAATAAATTTATAAATGCAAAAACCCACATAAACCGCTTTGCTGGGGTATTGAAAAGCTGTAGCTTGTTTTTCTTCTTCATGCACTTTTGTCCTTTTGCTACCTAAAATTGATTAAATATTCTTGCTCTAGGCTTTAATCCGCCTTTTCTTTGTATGATGATCCTTGTAAAAAGTTCTTGCCCTTTTAGAACCGCTGATTTTGTGTTGTTTTCTTTGTAGGTATGCTTAACTAGCTCAGGGTATTTGTCTTTAATTTCAAAGTCACAGCCTAAAATTTTAAATTGTGCTGGGTTGTGCCTTAAAAAAAATGTTAGCGGTATACCAATTACTCCGTCATAGTCAATTGGTATGTCCTTGCAATTTTTGACTTCTATGATCTTGTAATTATCGTACTCTGGGTATTTATTTTCATTGCCCTTATACTTTTGGGTTAATCTTATACCATTTTGGTGTTTTATACTTTTTAAATTTGTAAACCATGATATGTTGCTAAAACGCTTCTTACTGCCGTCTGGTCGTGTGAAGATATTTACTTGGTGATTGCCTAGCCAAATTTTACCCTTTTTGTATAGCTCAAATATCTTTTTATACGTAATTGAGTAGGTTCCGCCAACTATTAAAAATTTCTTGTTCTGTTCTTCTACAATTTCTATTAGGTCGCGAAAAAGGGAGAAAGGTGGATTTGTAACTATTATATCGCCACTTGCCATAATATTTCTTACTTCTTCGCTTCTAAAATCACCGTCCCCTTGCAACATCGTCTCATTTATTCCGCTCTCGCTGATCTCTATTTTCATCCCCTTTGATTTTGGGTCTTTAATATTGTACGTCGTTGTAATTAGCTTTTTTAGCTCTAGGGATTTAAAATTTAAGGCAAAGTATCTATAAAAGTCGCTTTTCTTGCCGTCGTTGCAAGGGCATACTACTACTTTGCCTTTAAAATGTGTTCTATAATCTTGTATTTCGGCTCTTATCTCATCGAAACTCGTATAAAACTCATCATCTACGTCATATTTTGCACTCATGAAGTAGATATTGGCTCTTTTATCTTTATCTGATAACCAGCTTTGAGCTCTTTCGCTTTGGGTTAAATTTTGCATTTTACTGCTCATTCCCCTTGCACATACTCGGTTTTTTCAGCTTGTTCTTCTCGCTCGTTTGGCGTTTCCTTTTCGTTAATTTCCTGCTTTTTGCCATCAAGCATTACCATTTTATCAACGACAATGCTATGTTTGCTCCTATTTTGTCCATTATTGTCTGTCCATTGGTCGAATTTCAATCTACCATCTACGAAAACTTTTGACCCCTTTTTGAGATATTGATTTGCGATCTCTGCGGTCTTACCCATAAAAGTGATATCTATAAAGCAGATTTCTTCTTTTTTCTCATTGTTAATAGTGTACTTGTATGTTGATGCGATAGCCGTGTTGCCTATGGCTAGCCCTGATGGTGTGTATCTGAGCTCAACATCCCTTGTTAAATTTCCTATTACTGACACATATGTATGCATGTTTTCTCCTTTTTATTGTTTTATTATTTTTTCTTTATTGCTTTGTTTATAAAATCTTTACAAATTTGTAGATTTTTTTCGTAATCTTTTGGCAGTGCCATTCCTTTGTCTTTAGATAGCTTTTTAGCCAATTCTATTTGTTTCTCGCTTGGTGGTACTATGACTTTGTCTTTATTTTTATCAATAAAATTAGAGCAAATCTTCCAGTCTTTTTCGATGCCGTCTGGCAATTGCATATTTAAACTATGTGCTATATTTTTAGCCCACTCGAGTTGTTTCTCGCTTGGTGGCTTTTGTATGCTATCGTTTAGCTCTTTGAAGCCCATTTTCTCATGGAGTGGTCTTATAAAGTCTAAATAGTCAACCTTTCCATTGCTAATTTCATCTAGCACACTTTCCATTTGTTTCGTAAATTCGCTTTGTGTGATCCACTCATCGTTGTTTGTTTTTATAGTTTCAATAAAATTTATACCCTTTGGCGTTGCTATGATATTGCTATTTTTGCCTTTTGTTTCGATGCTTACATACTCTCTTTTAATAAGTGTTGGTAGAAATGTTGCATACGTGCTTGGACGTCCGATACCTTCTTTTTCCAAAAGAGATATAAAATTACTTTCTTTATAGTGCTGTGGCGCTTGCTTTTTTACTTCCTGTAGATTAAATTCTAATATTTGGAGCTCATCTCCTTGAGCTAGATTTAATGTTATCTCTTGAATTTCTTTATCTTTGTCGTCTTCATCTTCAGTTGTGGCTACGATAGCATTTTTAAATCCTTTATAGATACATTTGCTCGTTTTTGCCTTGAAGCTTAGCGTCTTTATATCTATATCATATATAGTATTTTCGTTAATCGCATTTTTGGCTTGACTTTGAACCGAATTTAAAAAGATAAGCTCATAAAGGCTTTTTTCGTCATCCGTTAGGCTTTCTTTTTTTGCTATTTCTTCTATTTGGTTAAAATCATGTATGTGTGAGATACGTATTGCTTCATGTGCTTCTGCTTGGCTTTGACTTCCTGCTTTATATTCTTTTTTCTCATACCATTCTTCATTGCCAAATTTAACGCCTACTTCATCTATAAATTCGTTTGATAAGCTGTTACTATCGGTTCTATGATAAGTAATTAAGCCTTTCTCAAATAATTTTTGAGCAAGGCTCATCGTCTTGTCAGGGCTAAAGCCCAATCTTTTATTTGCGTACTCTTGTAGTTGCGATGTTCTAAAAGGTGCTTTAGGCTTTTGTTGTGCCTGCTTAACATCAATTTTATATACTTTTGCTAGGCTATCAGCTAATTCAGATATTTTGGCGTTTGCTTCATCTTTGTCTGTAAATATATTGTCATTTACCGCATTAAATTCTATGCCGTCTTTTGTTTTAAGCTTTACTTTTATTTTATAATCGATCTTTGCGTTTGCCTTATTTTCTAGAAATTCTTTTATTTCCAATTCTCGCTTTACAATTAGAGCAAGAGCTGGGGTTTGCACCCTACCTACGCTATTGTTTTTATCATTTAGCTTGTTGATATATGTTGGCGACATGATAAAGCCCACTAGCTTATCGCCAACCGCTCTTGCCTTGAAGCTATCAAATTCTTTTAAATTTGAGTTTGCAAATGGCACAGCACTATCTAGCCCCTTTTTTATTCCACTCTCTGTGATCTCGTGAAATTCTGCACGTTTAACGCTTTTTGCTATATTTTTAATAGTTTGATAAACCATATAGCCTATTCCGTATCCCTCTCTATCAGGGTCTGTCGCAATTACGACATCTTTTCCTTTGCAATCATTAAATATTGCATTTATTCTGTTTTTGGCATCTTCTTTGAAATCAAATATTGGCTCATAGTTCTTAAAATCAACTACTATTTGATTTGTAAGCTCTTTAAAATGCCCTTTTGTAGCATAAACTTTTGCTCCAGTTATTTGCTCTATCTTATTGACCTTGTTTGGACTTTCAATTATGATTATTGTATTTTGCATGTTTTACTCCTTTTTATGGGGCTACATATCCGCCACGAAATGTTTTATACTTTTCATATGCTTTTCCTACACCTTGCCCTATTGCTTTTGAGCCTGCGCCGATATCTTTTATCAAATTTGCACCTGCTCCTATACTTGCACTAGCTATTTGTCCTGCTACTCCAGCTCCTGTAGCTGATCCAAATCCACTTACTGCTCCGCCTATAAAACTTCCGCCACCAGCTTTTCTAGCTAATCCGCTTAATATGGTCTTGCCTGCTACTGCACCAGCCACTATTCCACCAGTTACACCGCCACTTCCATTTTCCATCTGTGTACCAAGCACTGCGTTGATCCAACTTGGAATTTTCCTTAATAAAAACAATGCTGTTATGCAGGTTATCGATCCTGTAATTAGGTATTCGAATTGTTTAGTAAATAGTTCGCCTATATAATCTTGGTACTTCTCTAGTTCTAAAATTGGGTTCATTGCTAAATTTAGGGCTATAAACGCTAATGGTGCAATAATTGCGTATGATAAATAGAGCTTATACCAGCTCCATAAATATGGTAAAAATTTTGGCATTATTAAAAATGGTATGACTAAAGGCAAGGTGCTAAGTATTAAAAATGCCATAAATTTACTAAAGAAAATCACTATTGTAATTCCTATTAAAAGTATAAAAAATGCTAAATAAAAAATCCAAAAAGGTATCATGCGAATTGCTGTTATTACGCCTGCCGATAAATAATCCATCACACCATTAAAGCTAATGCCTAGAAATGACCACTCTTGCGATTGTAAATACTCTTTTGTTCCGTAGCTCCACATCATTTCTCTTAGATTATCGATCCTGTTTGCCGACTCTGTCACAATCGATCCAAAGTCTTTATTTTCAAAAATTGAGCTAACTATTGCGGTTATCGCGTTCTCTGGGATTGTCAGAATGTATAAAACGCCCATATAGGCGTTAAAGGAGCTAAGAGTTGCAAATATGAAGCATAGCAATATTAAATATTTTATGGCTCCGAAGATCTCATCTCTTGTTGGGTAGCCATTTTTCACTCTACCTAATAGCCAAAACACCACTATAAGAATTATTATAGTTTCCGATGCAGTTGAATATACTAAATCATGCGATCCATTATAAAATTTTTCAAATAAGCTCATTACGTTTTCTTGCATAACGGCTTGTACTTTATTAATCCAATTACTATCGGTTAATATATCTTTTGCTACTTCTGTTTGTGCCATTTTACGCCTTTGTTATTTCTTTCATATATGTTTTTATTGATATTAGTGCTCTCCCATTACCTAATGGATTTTTAGTCTTTATTTTTTTTATTTCTATTTTTTTATTATTTTTTATAATTGTTTCTGTTGCGATTTCTTCTTCAAAGTATGGACTTTGCATTTCTATGATAAAATTTTCCGTATTTTCTTTTGTGGTAGGGTTGCCCACATTTGTTTGAATTTTGCTATTGTTCTTTTTGTCGCTCAGCCCTAAAAAATTTATAAAATCGCTTAACATCTTTTTCCCTTTTTACAAACAATAGGGAGCTTTGCTCCCTATTTGTCCTAAGTTTCGTTTATGACCTATTTATCTCTCTATGCCCTTGTTTTGCTCTTTGGTTTGAGCTTTTTCTTTGGTCATGTCGATCTTTTTAGCTGGGTTAAAATAATCTACACCTTTAATTTGAGCTAGCGTTAGGTTGTTTAGTTGTTTCTCTAAATTTCCGCTTATTCCCAAGGTCTTGTTGTAATCTATTTTTACTTCAAAATCTTGATTTTTTGCTTGCTCTCTATAGTGCTGGATTGCTGTTAGATCTCTTTCTTTGATCTTGCTCTCGTCTAGTCCATCAAACTGACTTACATGATATAGAGTTTTTGTTTCTAGGCGTGGATTAATTGGGATTTTTTCCTTTACAACATATGTCATTGCTTCCCCTGTCTCTTTGTCATACTTTATATTGCCGTCTTTGTCTTTTACAACAGCCATGATTTCTTTACCATCTCTGTCTAGTTTTGGTCTTATCTCATGGTCTGCAATATAGAGCATTTTAACACCATCGACTCTAGCTTGTAAGCCATTTTTTGTGGTTAGGATTTCGCCTGTTTTCTCATCGTGTTTTAGCTTTAGTATTCCGCCCATTGCGTTACCTTGCTCCATTGTCACAAATTGAGGCTTGTCATAACCTTTTATATCCATTTCGGCTCTTAATAGCATACTAGTCTCTCTCGAGTATGTGGCTCCAGTCTTTGCGTTGTATGGAATTGTCCTATCGACTTCTTCTTTACTCATATCTTTTTGCCAGTCTGCTTTTGCTGTCTTGTGGGCTTCAAAGAGCTTATATTTCATGTATTTATCAAAGCTCTCTTTCTTTTCAGCGTTATCCATCTGGTTCCAGCTTTTTCTCTCTTGTTGAGTAGCATTTTCTTGTTGTTCTGACTTGATATACTTTGTAAAATCAGCCATTTTTTATCCTTTACATCTGTTAATAACCTATAACTTTTGGGCTATAGGTTTGAGTTAGGCTCATTTTCTTCTTCTATGATTTCGAGGCTTTGGTGGTCTTTTTTTAGATAATCCCACTTCTTGCTTTCATCATCGTTGATTTCAAACTCGCCGTCTTGGCTCTCTTCGAATTGCTTTGCAAGATACATCTCATACTCTTTATATGCTTCTTCTTGCTTTAGCTTTTCTGCATAGGTCATTTTCTACTCCTTAGGACAGATTTTTAGAGTTTTTAGGCTCTAATCTAAAATTTAGGTTCTTACTTAAATTTTAGATTAAAAACTTTATAAATAATAAAATATATAATAATAAAATATTAAAAAGTAAAAATATTTAAAATTTATAAACACTATTCCTTTAAAATTATTAGTAATATTTATAAATTTTTTTAAAAAATTTCTACTCTTTATCTATTTTTATTCTTAATGATTTTAATAATTCATCTCTTTGCTCTTTTCTTTCATCTTTTACTTGTGTTTGTTCTTGATTTGTAATTGTCTTAGTTGTTTCTGCTGTTTCTATAATTTCTTGGGTCGATACTACTTCTACTTTATCTGCCCCTTTAAATTGCTCTATTTTGAACCAATACGGCACTTTCGCCTTGATAGGTATTTTAAAAAATCCTTTTACAAGTATCAAAATATCGCTACTATCCTGATTTTTTAGGTCTTGTGCTGTGACCAGCTTCTTTGCTTCTTTGCTTTTTGAGATATTGCTTTTAAAAAGATCCATATTGCCTTGCGATTTACTTATTTTTATGTTGGTGTAATCGCCTATTAGCTTACTTGTGTCTTCAGCGTCTTTGTCGCTGTTCATGCCAAAAATTACTTGATAACCGCTGTTGTTTTTAACGATATTCATATCATCTTCGCCATAATATTTTTTGATTTGCTCATAGCTTTGGGTCACAAATACAGGCAATAAACCATAGCTTCTACATAGTGCTGGTGCTTCTAGCAAGAATGGCATTTTTCCAAATCTAACGAATTCGTCTAAAAATGCATAAATAAATTTATTTAAATCACTGCATTCTTTTCCACTCATAAGCTTTTTAAATAGCGTTTCTACAAAAATTCTAATAAGCGGTGCTAGGATATCCATATCTTCGGTTTGAACGACTACGTACATCGATATTCTTTTTTCTCTTAGGTCTTCAAATGTGAAGCTCATTTTGCTGGTGGCACTAGCAACTTGTGGGTTTGTAAAAACTTTCATAAAAGTATCGTATGTCGATTTTATCGATGCAAACTCATTGTCGGCAGATTTTGAGTAGGCTCTAGCTTGATTTCTAGTATTCTCATCTATAGTTTCGTCAAAACTAGTCTGCTTGAGCCAAATTTTAAAAGTATCTACATCATAATCTCGTTCTCTTGGTTTCGTTGGATCGTCTTCATCAGGCTCTTTCATGGCTTCTTCGCCAAATTTCTCATCAAGATAGTCGAAATAATCAGCCTTTGGTGCTTGTGCCAATTGCGCTAGCGTTGCGTGCTTATCTTTTTGCATAAAATACTCTGCGAAAAATACAAACATTGTTTTTGCCGATATTATCCAGTGATCGTTTTCTCTACCTTTTTCGCCTACAAATATTGTGGAGGCGATCTGCTCTGCTAATTTTTTTATGTGAAGATATTGTAAATCTTTAACTAGGCTATGATCGAACGGATTAAAAAATAATGTATTATCCCAGCTAAAAGGGGAGAATAGCTGGATTTCATTATTAAAATATTTTTGACGATAGCCTGCCGTTTTTGCGTAAAGCTCTCCTTTGATGTCTAATACTACACAAGAATTCGGCACACTTAACAAATTTGGGATAATCATACCAGCCGTTTTTCCGCTTCCAGGAGGTGCCACTACCAATGTTGAGAGCGGTTGTGTTGCTCGTATAAATTTTGGGCTTGTGCTGTCAATATCAAAGCATCCTAGCACAAGTCCTGTTTTGTAGTTTATCTTCATCTTTTCAAAATCTGCTGGCGTTGCAAACCTTGCTGATCCATAATCTTCATTATCTCTTAGATATGGCATTAGCCACCAAATTATGGCAACCAAGAGTGGTGCTATTAGTGCAAATACTGCGACATAGGCTTTCATTTTTAACGTTGGCGTACCAATATTTTGTAAAATTTTAAATGCCACAATTGGCACATTTACTATGTCAGGGTTAAAAATAAGTTTTACAACTACCAAATATGCAATTATCCCCATTATTAGGGATGTTACGTATATTAATATCCACTTTTTAGCTGTAAATTCTTTGCTATTCACCTTGCAATCCTTTTATCTCTTTGTTATTAGGTTGCTTTGTTCGTTCTACGTCTATTTTTATTTTTAGCTTACCGATCTTATTACTTAGTCTTTCTATTGCGTCAAAAAACTCATACATAGTCTTTTCTAAGTCGCTTTTAGCTTCTTCTTTTTTTATGATATGAGCATTTAGGTGATATGCTATTTGGTTTAAATTTTTTCCGAGGTGCTTAAATTCTTTCAAAAAATCAGCCAAAATTTCATTATTAATCTCAATTTGTTTTAGGGTTTGTGCATATTTTTCAACATGAATTAATTTTCTAACGATCGCAGATTTGCTTTCATTCCTTGCCTGCATCATTTTTGTTAAAATTCTTGCATCGGCTTCGGTAAAATAAATAAAATGGCTAGATACTTTTTTCATGCGATCATCCTTGCAATATCTATCTCTTTTAAATTGAGGATGTCTGTAATTACTCTTTTATTTTTTACCCTTGCTATTTGAATGATATAGTCAATTGCTGTCATTATTAGGCTGTCAAGCATACTTTCATCTACGTTTGATAATCCACCGCCTAATATAATATTTGTTTTTATTGCTTTTATGGCATCTTTTGGGTTGTTCGCATGTAGTGTGCTTAGGTTGCCTGCGTGTCCTGTATTATTTACACGTAAAAATGAAAAAGTGTTTCGTATATCTATTTCGCCTAGAAATAATCTATCAGGTCGCAAACGCATCGCATTATCGATCGCTACTTGGTAGCTATAAATTTCTGTTGCTATTTTAGGGACGGCAAGTTGAGTTTTATTTATGTTTTCAACTCTTAGTTCTTGGCTATCTTCTATGGTTACTACTCGCTCGCTTGGGTCTATTTCCCCCATTAGTGAGTTTAAAAAACTTGTCTTTCCACTTCCAGTTCCACCACTTAAAAGCACATTCTTTTTTTCGTGTATCAAATCTTTTATTTTTTCATAGCTCCAGCCATTATTTATGCATTTTTCACTTAGGATAAAGCTTTCGAGTGGATAAATTTCTTTGCTTGGTATCCTTATGCAGATTGCTATTTCGCTATTAAATAGGCTTGATTTGTGCTGTGCTTGAACACGATATCGCAAAAATGGACTTGGCAATTCACAAGACAAGTGGCAATGGCTTTCATCAAAACGTTGATTTCTTCTAGTTGCCAACTCGACTAAAAAACTATTTAAAAATTTAGCATCTAGTTTTTCGTCTTTTACCACTTCCCAGTGGTCACCATAATCTATATTAATTTCGCAAGGCTGATTAAAAATTAGCTCGTTTGCGTTTAGATTTAGATATGGCTTTAAAACACTAAGAATGTTTTTTAAAATTATACTTTCACTCATCTTGCTCGTTTTGCTTTTGGTCTGGTGCTTGGTTCATTAAATTTCTTTTTTCTTCTAGCAACATCTCAAGCTTTTGTTTCTCTTTATCTGCATTCGCTTGAGCTTTCTCGGTTTTTTTTACCTGTTTTGCTATACGCTCCAAAATTTTGTTATAAGCGTTTTGGTTTTTGATTTCCGCTTTAATATCTTCTAGTTGCACGCTTGCTCCTTAATCGTTGAAATATTGCATTAAAACTTCGCCATTTTTAGGTTTAGCAAACCACATGTGATTTGTTGGTACTAAAAATATACGGCTTCCGCTTTTAATTTCAATTGTTGGTTTAATTTGACTTTGTTGTTGAATTATGTCTTGAACCACACTACTTACATCACTTCTTGAATTAGAGTAAATTTCATTTACATAGGTGTTGTTTGCATTGTTTCCGCTATTAATTTTCGATGCTATGCCTAAAAGCAAGGCATTTGTAATTGTTGAGATTGAATATGCTATGCCGTATCTTTCCCAATATTTGTTATTGACTGCTCCAACTGCTCCTGTCATACCCATATTATCAGCTACTATTGCATCTGTTAGCATTATGTTTATGCCTTGTGGCGTGATAATCTCTCGCCATCTAATTTCTAATCGCTCGTGTCCGATCTTGGTGTCGTTGGTGTAAAATCCTATTGCTTTACTTCCACGTGGTATCAATACGGCTCGCCCCATTGCGGCATATATATCTTGCTCTATTTGAGCCGTAACTATTCCGCTTAAATCCGAGCTTATTGCACTAGTTAATATGGCTGGGATTAGTCTGCCAGCTCTAATTGTGCGATACAGCCTATGTTCATTTGTGCTTATATCAACTGGCTTTTGATTTGAAAAGCTATCAACGCCATATTTTGAGCTGTTTTGATTTACGCTTTTTACTTCGTTATTGCGATTTGCTAAAATTTGCGCTCGCATTAGTTCCTGCATTCGTTTTTTATACGCTCTTTGGTTGTCTATTGCCATTTCTTGTCGCAATTGTTCTTGTTTGGCTTGAAGCTTGGCTTGTTGTTCTCTTGCACGCTGTGCCATTTGCTCCTGCTCTTGTATATCTTGCTCAGGTGTCTGATCTTGCGAATTTTGATTTCTTTGTGTGTTTAAAGCATTTTGTTGCTTGTTGCCTAGCTTCTCGAGTCTGTTTAAAATCTCAGTTAAATTCTGATCTTCATTTGGCTCTCTCTTGCCAGCTTTATAAATATAATCATCTACTGGGAATTTTGAATTTTCGAATAGATGATTTAAATTTGTTTGATTTTGCAAATTCCTGATCTTCTCATCTTTTGCTTTTTTGCTTATATTTTCGTCATCAAATATTTCAGCCGTAGCTGTATTGGTGGCAAAAAGGGGGGCAGATATAACGCTAATTGTAACTATGCTTAAAAATAGTCTATTCCCCTTTTTCATTTTAAATTCCTTTAGTTTCATTTATTGTTTTTTTGTTTTCTTTTTGGTGCTGTTTTATTGCTTCTTTATCTGTATTTAGGTTTTTTCTTATTTCTTTTCTATCTCTTTCTTCTTGCGTTTCTTTTCTCTCTACGCACACATAGCTATCGCCACTTTTAATAGTAAATTTTGGATTTATGGTTTCGGCTATAATGTAGTCTCCTATCACTCTTGTTTCTACTGGGCTGTCCTGCTTATCTATTACTGCAAAAATTGTAGGAATTTGTGGCATTTCATCTTTGGCATATTTAAAATATGTAAATTTCTTGTCGCTAAAAATTTCTGCCGACAAAAGCCATTCATTTTCTTTTTTTGCTTTTTGCGTATAGCCAGTATATATATCGCTCTTTAGCACTTTTAGCTCTGCTATGCCATCTTTTATGATTTTATATTTATCGCTTTCATCTTTTGCTTTGGCTTGCTTTGCCTTTTGCACTTCATCGTCTTGTATGCGAATTACAAAGCTTGGATCATTCGTATTTTTGTAGTCTGTCGAATACAAATAAAATGTGTGGATTTTTCCATCGCTTGTAAAAATAGTTAGACTTGTATCAATTCCTATAAGCTGTGGGATTATCGCTATAGCATTTGCTTTGCTTGGTATTTGCTCTACTTTAAATCCTGTTTGGTCGCCCAATACAAAATTATCTATATCATTATCAAATATAAGCGTTGTTGCCATTGCTTGGCGAGTACGTATTTTATGCGTCTTATTTGGTACGTATTTTATTGTTTGCGTATTTTCATATCCGCTATAATTTTTAGTATGGAATTTGTTTTGTAGTGCTTTTAAGTCCTGATTTCTTATAGCATTTTGCATAAGCTCAAGCTCTTCTTTGCTTATATCTTGTGATTGCTCCACACCCATTCCATCTTGCTCTGGTATTTGCGCCATTTGTGGTTGAGAATTATTAAATTTTGCTAGTTGCGGATGATTGTTCTGCCCCATGCCAAATGGTTTTACCTTGAAATTTGATTGAACTTGGCTATTAATATCCTTGTTTTTGTCATTAAAAATATCTTCGCCCATTGAGCCATTTTTTTGCTGTTCATTAACTAGTTCTTGTGTCTGTCGCATAATTGCGCGGACTTCATTCATTTGTTCTTCGCTTAATCCGCCTTGATCTTGTTCTGCATTTAAATTTAAAACAAATAATGCTATTAAAGATAATCTAATTAAATTTTTCATTTCTTATCCTTTTCATCTATTATCTGCGTTACTTGATATTTGTTCACTATAAAGCCTGTTGGGTTTTTCATTGTGTCCGCATAATTACTAGTTTGGTTACGGAAGTCATACTCTATTGCACTTCTATATTTTTTATAGCTAACTTCAGTGCGAGTTGGATTTGTAATTTCTGCTTGAAAATCTATCGTAGCTACATTTTGGCTTAAAATCGCTACGTTTAGGATTTTTATATCTCTATAGTAATTTTTTGTAGTGTAAATTGAATTAGGATCACTAACCAAATTTTCGAACGCTTCCCATACCTGTCTACTACTTTGCGTACGTATTTCATTGTAACGCTCGGCATCATCTATGCGATTAATTAGCTCTCTATTTTTCACATATCCTGCGAGTATGCTCTTTAAAAGCTCTTCATTGTTTCTAACATTTAAGCTGGTGTCGTCTATTGTCACAAACCTTGAGTCACCATCTGAAAATTTTAACAATACAGGCTTTGTTTCTTTAAGAGGTGTTAGCAGTGCTATTGCAATGGATAAACTTATGCTAACTATGGTTAAAGCAATGATCACATAAAACATATACGCTTTTATATTTCGCTCCGCCTTAAAAATAAAATTTGGGTCTACTTTTTTGTCTTCGTATGCCATATTAACCTACTTGTATGATGTCGTAGCAAGCGCAAGGGCTTACTTTTTCTATTTTGCTTGGCTTATCAGCACATCCACTTAAAAATATTGTTAAAGCTGTTGCTACAATTACTGCTAGTTTCATTTTTAGCTCCTTTGTTCTTTGTGTTCTATATAGTATTTGCGCCAATGTATTGGGCTTTCAGTCTTTAATTTTTTTATCAAATTTACGCTATCTGAGCTTGACGAGAATACTCTTAAATAATTTCCTAGACTTGATAAATTGACATTTAGTTTTGCGCTTTCATTTCGTAGCTTCATGTTTAAAAGCACCTGCCTAGCATTTGATTGAGTGTCTTTTAAGAATTTAGCTTCCGTAGGTGTTAGCCCTATTATTTCGCTTAGTTGATTTAGTGTATCTTCGTTGTTTGTTGGGAAGATAAGAAAATTTGCAATATTGTCAAGAAATGATGAGCCACGCTCGTTGCCATTAAATAAGCTTATGTTTTGAAATCCGAAGCATCCAACACCACCTATCTTCCTCCACTCCAAAATACCTTCAAGGATTTTCTCTGACATTACTTCATCTCTTAGATAGTCCTTCAACTCGTCTATAAAACAAAAAAAGCCACGTATATTTTCGCTATTTTTTGCCTGATTTTTTAGTCTGTGAAATACATACATTGCGGTGAGGGCTGATACCTTTTTGTTTGGCAATATTCCATCCATATTTAGCACTGATAGCTGTTTTGTGAAATTTAGGGCATCTTCCTTGTTATCAAAAATTGAGCCCTTATAATTTCCAAATCTAGTTTTTAATCTTGCTTCATTATCAGCTGGCAGTGAGTCTATGAAATCGCTTAATGACAATATTTGATCCGCTTGCTTATTGTCAAAAAGCCTATTTATTGTTTCTCTAATATCTTTTGTTGCATCATGCTCTTCAGGCTTTAGCTCTGCCATTGAGCTTAGCCATGACGCTAAAAATTCTCTATTCTCTGCTGTATCGGCTAGGCTGAATGGATTTAGTTTAAACCCATCGCTTTCGCTATCATGATATTCGCCGTCCATGTAATTTGTGAAGCAATACATACCCCTTAACTTGTCCATTGCAAAAATGCTTACAGGATACTTAAAGAGATTTGCCATCAAGAATTGAATTGTTGTTGTTTTACCAGTTCCTGTTCCACCTATGATCATTGTATGACCAGCTGGTCTATCTCCATCAGGCTGGCAGTGGAAGTTGAACAAAAATGGTGTGCCATTTAAGTGTTTAAAAGTCGTAACTGCTTCGTCGCCCCAATCATTTTGGTTAAAGCCAGTTACTTCGTTTTCAAAATTTGCGATCGTAGCTAGGTTGCTTATGTTTAGGGTTTTCTTTCTTGCGTTCAAATTTCCACGACTTGGGAAGAGGCTAAAATATAGTGCCTTTTGGTTAATAGTCTCTCTAACAACGTTGAGACCTTGATTTTCAAGGATATTTTTTAATTCATTTGTGCGATTATCTAGTTCCGCTAGGTTGTCGGCTAGGCAATATATAGAAAAGCTTGTTTCAACTAGGTTTTCTCTATCTGCTTGGATAAGCTCCATCAAATGATCCAGTTCTTGTTGGACTAGTTCAACCGAGAAGGCTCTAGTATCTTTTATTTTTTTGATTGCTTTGCGTTTTTCATAAGCTTTGAAATAAATCATTGTCATAAACTCATGATCGCTTTTAATTAAATTTGACGTAATGATTGACTTAATTTGCTCTGTTTCGTATGCCTTGACGCTTATAAATCTTGCATATTTTGTTGTGCCATCATTTCGATAAAATTCAATATAATCTTTTTTAAATTCGACATAAGAGCTAATGTAGCTATCTGTTATTAATTCGTTTGTGTATCTTAAATTTGTTTCCTGTGCGTTTGAGTATGTGGCATAAAAATTAATTATCTCATCACTACTCATCTGGCGTGGTTGATACGTTGCCAAATGATTTTTAACGTTTAAGAGTGTGTTATTTAACAACTCCATTTTTTGTTTATAGTTTGAGCTTTCTTTATTTTTTTCGTCTTGTTCGCTAGTTACTTTTGTCTTAAAACTTTCAAGAAATCCAGTTATATTTTTCGTCGTAGTCGATATAAGCATAAAATATTTGATTGAATAAATATCTTGATTTTGTTCCCATTTTTCAATTATTTCATTCGCATATTGATTTATATTTTTTTCGATGTAGTCTTTAGCCTTGATTTTAGTTTTTTTGATGATTAAATTGGTCTCTACATTATCTCTTAGCGTCGTAAAAAACATAATTCGATTTAATAGATAATCCATTTCATTGTCAAGACTAATTCCTGCGTAGCTTGTCCCTTTTAGCTCCACTGCAATTGTTATGTTGCCATCTTTTGTAACAATAGCATTCTCGCCGTATTTGCATGCGATATTGTTTTCTTTTGCCATTGTGTATATTTCAGGTTCGCCCATCATTATTATTTTGTCAGCTTTTCTATTTAATTGACTTATTTTTGAGCGGATATCGCTATCTTTTTCTTTTTTTGTTTCAGCTACAAGCTCTTGCTTGTTTAGTTTCCAATCTCTAAAAACATCTATAAGTCCACGAGCCATCATCTAATCCTTATGCAAAAAATTTTCTTTGTGAAATTTTCAAATTTGAGCCGATGATCTCATAGATATCTTCATCGAAAAATTCCAAAATGAAAAAAAAGCAGTATAGAACTGCAACGACTGCCAATGAATACAAAATCAAGATAAACCACGATATAAATCCGATTACAAAAATAATTAGTAAGCTTGTTGTAGTTAGCCCCATTATTTTTGTTTTTCTAGTTAAGTCCATATAGCAGTCAGTTACAACCATTTTACACTCGCTTTATCTACATTGCTGCGGCAGTTAATCCGTAGCAAACCCCGAGGATAATTGATGCGATTACTACAAATCTTATATGTTGTTTTATTTGCTCTACATTGAAAAATGCTGTTAGCATAAGGACAATAATCCAGAGAATTCCAATTACAAGTATTATCGTGTTGAGAACGCTCGCAACACTACTTCCTGCTTCGGTTACTTGAGTATTTACGTTTTGCTCAAGTGTCTTTAATACATTTTGTCCGCCACCTGCTCCAAAAAGAAACAATGGTGAGCACATTGTCAGATAGAAAAGCTTTTTCGCTTTTGATAGGATTTTTTTCATTCCATACTCCTTTGTAATTTATTTTGTTTTCGTTACTATATTATTTTTTAAAAACGGACTTTTTGTATAAATATTTTTAAGATGTATGTTTTTATGGGAGTTCTAAAATATGATATAAGTTTTTTTTAATTTTTTATTTACTTTTTAATTTTTCTAAAGTAGCGTTTTTTTGGCACTTCATTTATTTTTTTTATAAATTTTTTCTTTTACAAAATGCCACTTTATAAAAAAATTGTATTTTTTTTATTTTTTATTATCTTTTGTGTCTTTGACTATATATTTTCAATTTTATATATTCTATTTTAATTTATTTTTTTATAAATATAATTTTTCTTATCATCTTTATTTTACTTATTTTATATTTTTTACAAATATTCTTTTTAATTACTATTATTATTTAAAAAAATAAAATGCGATTTTATTTTTTATTTTTATTCTTTTGTAAAAAGAATAAAAATCACACTATAAAGC